>JAYVHJ010000160.1:0-1728 GCA_043771315.1 Raineyaceae bacterium | reverse complement strand
AAAATATATTTTTACGCAATAACGTAATGACAGACCTTTTCAGCGACCAAGTAAACATTGTTAATCTTGCTTTTCAAGACAAAAAAACAACCTTAATGTTTCGTAGAGGAGATGCGGAAAAAGCCGTTATTTGGTGATTTTAAAGCTATTTTGATAAAAAACCCTCAAAATATTTGGAAATCACATATAATTTCTCTTAATTGCAGAGATATTTAACAATTTATCTACAATTTTTCAATCATCTAAATTTCTAATCAAAATGAAAAAGAATTTATTACTACTTTGCTTCTTGTTTTTTTTCTCTCTTGCTTCAGCTTTTGCACAAAGTAAAGGTAAAAACACAGCAGAACAGCGTGCTACTATCTACACAAATGACCTTACAAAGGCATTGGTTCTAAATGCTGACCAAAAAAGTAAAGTGCTAGAAATCAATGTAAAAATGAATAAAGCTATTGATGCCGCAGCCGCATCAAAAGATAGCGCAAAAGAAAAAGCAGCTAAAAAAGAACGCCGTGAAGCTATTGCATCTTTGCTTGATGCAAAACAAAAAGCTAAATTTGATAAAATGAATGGTGGTAAATAATTATGGATTTTAAATTTTGAATGAATACATAATATTAAAATTTGATAATCCAAAGCCAAACAGAAAGCCTTTACAAAATGTAAAGGCTTTCTGTTTTTTAGTGATTTAAAAATAACTCTTTTTTCTTTTAATAGTAAAAAATATCCCTCTAAAAACAATCCTAAAATGTGCTAAAACTGTTTGTAAACCGCCAAAATGTGTACAAAGCACATCAAATCTTTCTTTTAAAGATTTTTTGCGTTGTTTGGTAGAAAGTCCGCCAAGCAAGAAATTAGAAAGCGTAAGGTTTGTAAAGGTAGTTTTATTTGATTTTTTCAGGCATTTTATCACCCAATCAACATCAGCAGAATAACGGTATTTTAACTCATACATAGGTGCAAGTGTGCGTCTCACCACAAAAGACTGATGACAAACGACCATTCCTAAAGCCATATCTTGCCAACATAAGTTTTTAGGCAATTTGTGTGGCGTTATTTCACTACGCAAACCCAAAATTTCATTAGTATTTTCCGTAGCGTTCTCGCTAATCATTTGGGCATCTCCATAAAAAACATCACTACTTTCATTGCTATTTTTATCACTTTGAAAGATATTTTTTAGTGTATTTTCATCAAAAAAAGTATCTCCTGCATTCATAAACATTATATATTCACTTGTAGCAAGTTTTATACCTTTGTTCATAGCATCATAAAGTCCAGTATCTTTTTCACTAACCAAAGTATCAATATTTTTAGGATTATTACTATTGATATTATTGTATTCAGATGCTGTTTCTTTGGCTATTTGGAGTGTTTTATCTGTTGATTTCCCATCAATAATAATGTATTCAATATCCATAAAAGTTTGTTCAAAAACACTTTTAACGGTATTTTTGATGTATTTTTCAGCATTGAAAGTAACCGTAATAACAGAGATTTTTTTAATAATTTTATATGAGTTGTGAATTGTGAGTTGTGAATTGATATAATCTGTAAAGCATCAACTAATTACAATAATAGTATAAAATAACCATATTTGCAAATATTTTATCAAACTTATTCCAAAAATCCTCAAAAAAATCCTATTTTTTATCTAAAAAATGATAAAAATAATTATCTTTGTGTAAATAAAAACTAAGGAATTAGAAATTTTTAATTAGAAATTAG
>JAYVHJ010000159.1:0-2779 GCA_043771315.1 Raineyaceae bacterium | reverse complement strand
AAGCCTTTTTTGACCAAATCAGATTGGTCGTTTAATATTTATCATTCCAAATATTTAAAACAATGACAAAAGAAGAATTTAATGAAAAAAAAGAAGCTTTTTCTGCACAATATGCCAAAATTTTGATTGATTATTTTTTGGAATATGAATGGCAAAAATGTATTCATATAGCAGACTATTCAAGTCAATTTAGCTCAAAAAGAGCTAAATTTGAATTGTATAATTCAAATAATGAAGTTATTGAGCCTCATTGGATTATAAATACTAAGGGAAAATCAATGAAATTATTTCCAAAAGAAACTGCAATGTTTAGTCAGGAAATTAAAGATTTCCATCAAGAATGTCAAAAAGACGTTCCCACTCGTTGGAATATTTGGGAGTTTACGCTTTATCCAAATGGTGAGTATGAAAGCAGTTTTACTTGGGACGAGGAGGCATACTTAGAGGAATTTAAAAAAGATGCTAAAGGTTTCTTTAATCTTATCCATCAAGAAATAGACAGTTGTGATATTTTCTTTGATGAAGAGGGTTCTTCTATTTCTTGGGAAGAAATTATGGTGATTATTTCGTTCAAATCAGGTAAAGTAGAGCCTTTAAGCATTGAAATAAAATCAGGAGAAAATGTAATTTATCACTCTGAACCTATTGGTGATGAGTACGGAGAATACAGGTATCAAGTATCTAAACAAAGATATGAAGATATTTATCATCTCACCAATGAAGGAGAACTAAAAGAAAAGCTATCTCCAAAATGGAATGTAGCAACTATTCATATCAAAAATGGTGTTCGTTTTGACTTTGAAAAACATGTTATATTTGAGTGGAGAGAAGAAAACGCCTAAATTGTATAAAAGCTAGCAAATCCTTGCTAGCTTTTTGTGTATCTTTGTGAAAAAAGTAACTCCAAATAAAGGCAAAAACTGCCAAATTAGATGCAAATAACCTATATATTTGTTATTTTATTTAGGATTTGTCTGGATTTGGTCAAAACTAAAAACTTCATTTTGATAGTTTCCAGCAAGTTTTTTAGCAATGGGTGCAACCGTAGGAGAACTCATAACAGTAGGATTTGCCGCAATACTTACTCTATTATCAACACCAGAAGTATTTGTACCAAAGACTTTGAGCGCATCAACTTTCAAATTTATTTCTGTTTTTGTACTATTACGCACCTGCGCCACAGTATTTTTAAAAGGAATAGTTACTTGACGAATATTATTTGCTGTAGGGCTACTATATCCACCAAAACCGCCCACGTGAAACTGAAAAAGGTTATTTGTAGCACCAGAAACGGCAGAACTTCCTTCTAACATAGAAAAAATATAACCAGAATTCCACGTCCAATACATACCATTAACAGGGTCTAGCGCACCTGTACGCTTGTCTATAGGCGCACAACTACGCACACTATCCACGCCCACAGTAAAGGTAACAGACTGATAATCACCTTCTGGCACGTTTTTTAGTTCTACCATTTGAGAAGTTGCGACATCTTCTTTGATAAGGAAATAGCTATCATCTTGCGCCACTGTAAACACTGTTCCATCAGTTTTTTTCAAAGAAACATTACTGATATAATAGGTAAACTTAGAAACTTTAAATGTTTCACCAAAAGAATTTACATAATTAGTATTAAATGCCAAATCAGCACTTCCAGCCACATTGTCAAACTCAACCAATACAGTTGGTGTAACAGAAGTGGGGTCATTTTTCTTGCAAGAAGTGATACCAAATGCCAAAATAATGGCAAAAAATGAAAAGAAAATATTTTGAGTTTTCATTAGGATTATTTTTTGAAATTGAAATAAATTATATGTACTAAAAAGTACGTCAAAGCAATTCAGTTTTTATAAATACCTCTATAAAAATGAATGTTTGAGAGAATTGTTTATTTTTAAACAATTTGCGGTGGACGCAATAATTTATTTGTATTTTTGGGAGGAAAATTCATATTTTTTTCTTTTGAAAAATGCTTTTCTATGCTGAAAAACTCTTTTCTATCTTCTATAAGAATATTATTTGAAATATAAAAATCTGAAATATTTGTATATTTATTACTGCTTTTTTTTGCTTTTTCTACTTCTTTTTGAAGTTCTTTTTTCAAAAAACAATTTCCTTCACAAGTATTTTGAGGAATATCTTTTTTCTCACATATATTGCTTGCTATGTACTTTTGGTTGATTTTGAAAGATACAAAAACGCTTACTTTGCCAAAAAATTGTAGCAAAATAATAAGCATTAGGCAATATAATAAAGTGAGTTTTGACAAGATGAAATGATGTAGCTTATTTTGTATTTTCGTGAGCAGAATATACAACAAAAATGATGCAATAAAATAAAAAAAATAATTCTTGGAGGCTTAAGGCACTCCAAGAATTATCCAAAAGTTAGACTTATTTCATACGAATAACCACGCCAGGCGCATCATTTTCGTCTTTTCGTTTCTTTTTGAACATAGTAATTTTGTAATCTTTTTTGCTTCTCCAATGAAAAATACTGTCTTTGCTATCTTTTCCATCTCTTACGCCATTCATTTCACCATATTTTGCAGTAAAATATTTCTTAAAAACGTCCATTACCTGACTCTCAAAATTCACAAAAATATCCAGTTCCATTTGCTTTATTTGCTGATTTTTGTCTAAAATATAACGAGCATCAGCCACATCATTTTCTTTGAGTTCCACCATATAAATGCGCAGGGAGTCATTACTATCATTTTTTTGGAGTTTCCCAATTTCCTTTCTCTTAATGGCACTGATAGAATCTCCAAAACTAAGCC
>JAYVHJ010000158.1:0-2199 GCA_043771315.1 Raineyaceae bacterium | reverse complement strand
CTTCCACTATCAGAAATATATTTTATCATTTTTTCACTCAAGAAATATCTTTCTGGTGCATTTTCTTCAAGTATATCTTTGAGCTTTATTTTTTTGTCTATAGGTTGTGGAATGTTATTTTGTAAATCTCCAAAAAGACCACTAGATTTTTGGTTAATATTTGTCCAGTACAAGCGAACTCTATTTTGTGCGGAAACTAGAGAGGAGTTAATTTTGATAGGCGAAATATTGCTTAAATACTTGCTAATCACTAATTCGTATTCTTTTTTCATTACTACGTTTTCCAACAAAAAAAATTGGGGCTTACATTCTTTCCATAATCTCGCAAACTCAAAAAACAACTTACTTCGTGGGTCTTCAAAATTCAAGCCTTTGCCTGCAAAAGAAAATCCTTGACAAGGGCTACCCCCAATTATTAAGTCTATCTTAGGCAAATCTTTTGAGAAAACTTTGGTAATATCTCCGAGCTGAATTGTATCAGGGAAATTTGCCATTGTGACTTTGATAGCGTGTTTGTCAATTTCTGAAGCAAAATATTGATTTACCTTGATGCCAGCTCTTTGAAGTGCTAACTGTCCACAACTCATACCGTCAAAAAGTGAAAGAACATTTATTCCTATATTCATTTTGATTTAATTATTTTGCCAACACAGATTACACTCCGAGAATTTGACAATTATATTTTTGATTTCAATATTACCTTTTCTAGTTTTTCGTACTTCCTGTACAGTATAACTTACCTCATCTACTGATATTACTGCAAGGTTACATTTCGGCTTTCTGTAAAGAATACCCAAAATACTGCAATGTCTTCTTAGGTGAAAACTGCAAATTGCATCTCCAAATATAAAAGACTTGCCCTGTTTAAAGTCTTCAATTGTTATCATATTTGTAGCAAATCACTTTCGTCCAAAATCCATTGTATAAGGTCAACACCTGGCTCAATCATTCCAATTGCTCTTGGCGAAGAATTAAAGAAGTCCTCGCATAACTGCCATATAGTTACACCATTTTCAGTCACCCAATTACTACGTAAACTTTCCCAATGCCTCATAGAGCTAAGCACCTTTTTTCTCATATTGATATAATCCTGCAACTCTATTTTTTGAACAGCACTTAATTTTTTTATGCTATCGTTATTTTTGAGCAGAGATTTGAAATCATTTCTTAGGTCTGTGTATTCGCTCATATTGGGTTACAGTTTTGAAAGTGGAGTTTGTACGTATATTTTCTGTCAAACTTATCAAATTGGAGTATTGCGTAATTTTTGTGAATGGAGCGCACTTCAAGGTCTTTTTCTGTATAATACGAGCCTTGAATTTGTAGTAAGCCTATCACATCACCAGAAACCATAGGCACAAACTCAAATACTTGTTCTTTCTCACCCTCTTGGAACTCAAAATGGAATTCATTCCCATTCTCAAAATCTTGTTTCGTTATTGCCATTCTTTTTGTGTTTTTTATGTTAAAGATTAAATATTTAATCAAGAAATTCGTTTTAAACTTTCTAATAATGCTGCTTCTAGTGCTTTTTCGTAACTGCCATATTTTATGTAGTCGTAGCTTCTTTTTGCACTATCCCAGCAATCCAAATCATTCCAGTCTCTATCTATTGAATTTACAATGCAAAATTCCCAGAAATACTCTACACAACTATCAGTCAATTCTATTTCAATATGAATTTTGTGCATTTCCCTAATCCATTGTTGAAGCAAACTTTGAGTTGGTTGTGCGTAGAGGTGGGTACATCTCTCATCTTCTTCTCTTTCTGAATTGTGCAACACCCTGCCATCTAAAGTAGTTATCCAGCTGTTTGCACCACAAGTAACATTAAACCCTTTTTCTTTTGCGAGTTTAGCAGTTTCAAAATCTATTCGTTTCTCTGTCATAAGTTTGTTGTTTTTTCTTTGTTTATCTCCGCAAGTTCTGCTTCAAGTTCTGAAATTTCATTTTTGTTATATTCCTTCCAAATTTCCATCACCTCCCTACTTTTCAAAAGATGCCGTTCTTTACATTTGAATATAATAGGGTGCATTTCTTCTTTGCATATGCACAACTCTTCTAATCTGTTAGTGTAAAAATCAACACGTCTTTGTTGTACTTGTTGCTCATCTTCGTAAAACGAAAGACGTTCCTGCAATATTTTAATTAGTTCTTCCATTGTTTTTTATAGGTTTAAGTTGAAATTTTTTCTATTGT
>JAYVHJ010000157.1:0-1536 GCA_043771315.1 Raineyaceae bacterium | reverse complement strand
CACAATGCCCTATCAGATGTCAAGGCGACAGCAGAATGTTTTTGGGAATTGACCAAAATTGTAAAATCAGCCAAACAACTAAAATTATTTTAATTATGTGTCAAACAACTGATAAAACCAGCCAACCTTTGAAAGTTCGCAAGCAAGCACCAACGCTTTACAATAATTTAATGAAGTCGTTTCTGATAATGAATAGGGTTTGTAATCTCTTGAATGGGAGAACAAAAAAACAAGTAATTTGGATGTTTGAGGCTAGTGGAGATGCCATGAGTGGTAGTATGTTTGAAAAAATTTTGAGGAGTTTGCGTGAAACTTTTGATGCACCTATAGGTTTTGACCATAAAACTAAAACCTATACACTTGTAAATTATGATTTTAAGAAATTTATTTTAGATAGTTTTTAAAAAAGACCAATGAAAACAGCAAAAGAATTAGTAAACACGTTCTACCAACCACTAGGAATGTTTAGATGTAATGTAAGTAGTAGCGAGATGTGGGAATACGCCAAAAGCAGGGCTATTGAATGGTGTAATATGATGATTAGTGAGCTAGAACAGCTCCAAAAGCCTGAATACACGACTTTCATACTGCAATATGCTCAATTTAAAGTAGGTACATCTGAAATTGAACTTCCTGCAATTACTTGTGATGGCTATGAAAAAATAGCGCATTTGGAAGAATTGATAACTGAAATTGTAGCACTCTAAAACCACAAATAACAAATGGCATTTAAAGACTGGAGTAGGGTTATGAAATGTTCCTCAATGGATTGCCCACTAAGAACGAATTGCGGAAGGCGTATCAGACCTGAGCATTTAAGATACGAGGAAAGCTTCAATTATGGAAGCGTTGCAACGAGAAAGAGTTTTGTTATTATTGAGTGTCAATTCCAGTTAAAAATAATAGAAAAATGATACTTATGCAAATAATTCTAAAAATTATTGCCTACGCTATTTTAGCGTGGGTAATAGTGGCTTATTTTACGTTTATCCACGAAATATATACCAAAGAATATGAAAAAAGAACTAAACGCAGCTAAGTGTTACACTCCAAACACCAAAATAGAAGATGTAGAACAAATAAGTATGCGCCTTTGGAAACTGCTTCTCACGCAGGAATTGTGCGGGAAACAACCCACACTACAAAAAATAAGTGAATACAAAAGATTTCACTTTGTGAAAAACAATTTCGGAGTGAAAGCAATGGTAGAATTAGATGCTATTTTAGCCGTTGCAGGGCTGGAAATAGCTAATGATAGTCCTATTTATGTTTTAATTGACTGATTATGAAAGGCGCAAAAGAATTCCCACACGAAGAGATTATTGATACTATCTTTCTAACAAGTAGGGGTAAACTTAAAAATTTAAAATTCACTCATTATGAATGTACCAATAAAGACGCTGCAATTCTTTTATTCCGCCCTAATATGTACAAAACCTCCAGAGGCGTTTACTCTTTTGTATCTTGTATTTGCGACTACATAGAGAAGTTAGGATTTAAAGAAATAAAATCACGTAGCCCTTTTTTAAGTTTCGG
>JAYVHJ010000156.1:0-2078 GCA_043771315.1 Raineyaceae bacterium | reverse complement strand
CAGTTTGGTTTTGGCTTGCCTGTGCAGGTGCATACACGCACAAACAAGCTGAGTAGCCAACCAGCACAAGTGTATGTGAGCAGGTTACTTAGAGTGCGTAGTTTTGAGCTAAAAGACCATTTGGGAAATATCAGGGTAATGGTAGAAGACCAGAAACAAGCAGATAACACCGCTAAAATACAAAGCTACTCCAATTATTATGCCTTTGGTATGGAAATGCCAGGACTGCAATACGCTGAAGGTAAGGATTATAGGTATGGGTTTAATGGAAAGGAAAAGGAGAATGAACTTAACGAACAAAACTATGATTTTGGAGCTAGGATTTATGATAGTAGGATAGCAAGGTGGTTGAGTACAGATCCTTTGCAGCAAAAGTATCCTGGCTTTACTCCATATAATTTTGCAGTTAATAATCCTATAAATGTTGTAGATGGTGATGGGCGAGATATTATTATATTGAGTTCTCCCTGGTCAGTTCATAATTTGGGACATGCAGCTATATTAGTTGGTAACGACAAAACTGGATGGCGTTTATATTCTAAGGGGGGAACTTCATGGTTTTTTGGTATTGGTGGTCCATCTAACAAAAATAAATTTACTGGTCAAAATAGATATAATAGTGTAAAAGATTTTGCAAATCATGCAGATAATTTTGAGGTAACTAAGGAATACTCTAAACCTATATACACAACAGGCTTTAGGATAACATCTAATGCAGAAACTGATAAAAAAATGGCTGAAGCTGCTCTGGTTGAAATAAATAGATATTATGATGTAAGTGGAACTTTTAGCGGTAGCTGCATTGATGTTCTTTGTGCAGGTCTGAAGGCTGGTGGGTTTGCCACAGGAGAAATGCCTACCACAGTAAAAGTACCATATGCACAAGGATTTGGATTAAACAAGGGTTATAATTCTTCTGGTACACAACCATCAGAAACATCAGCATCTTCTGAAACTCCTGAAAGTCTTATTCCTAATATAAGATACCCTATGATGGTAGAAAATAATAAAAGTGTAGGTAAGGATGCTACAGAAGCTCTACAACCATCTCCAGAGGTAGTTAAAAAGTTTGAACAAAAAAGTCTTACAATAAGGGAAGATGTAAAGAAAAAAGAAGATAGTCATAATAGGGCTGTTAGAAATATACCACCAGGTAATTTTAGGACGCTTATGCCCCCACCTCGTTAAAATGATAAATAAAAATAATATGAGAAGTAAATGCCAAACTATGTGTTTGTTTATATCTTTTGTATTTATTGCTAGTTGTAATTTTAGTACACTAGAAGGACGTACCGCAATAAGTCAAGGAATCAGAGATTCTAAAAAAAGAGATATATTTATTAGGGAATATCAAGGGCTGACAAATCCTGTGATAATCAATGATACATTAAGCATATATATTACTTCTGCATGGCTGGAGCGGCAATGGAGATATAGTGATGATTACACAAGTTATGAAGATGGCTATCAGTTAATTGTTGAAACAAAAGAAAAAATAGGTAAAGATTACTCTTTTGATTGGTTAATTGGCACAGAGTCAAAACGTCATTTTGGTTCTTGTGGAGAGAATTGCATAGTGATGATGTTAGATAGTCTTCCAACAAATGAAAAAGAAACTTGGCAAGTACAATCTGGAGGAGATGTATATCCTGAAGATAGAAAAATAATAATAATAGGGACATTTACGCTAATAAAAAAATAGCTTTTTGCGCCTTAGTTGGTATGCCCTCTAGTCGTAGTGTTTTAGCCCAAAAAACCTAGTCGTAGTGTCTCACTACTACTATTTTACTGTTTGGTGAGACTGTTTACCGTTGCATTATTACCTGTGGCACTCGTAGCATTATTTCAACACCTGTTACAGTGATTATGAATGCACCAAGTAATTGTAATATTTGCTTATGTCCAACGCCAAAAACACCATAATACATCAATAAAGCTTTAATCACCTGTTGCATAAACATGTGATATCCTATTTAATGTTTTTATATTTTATTTGTTAAGACTATGTTTTTATTTTCCTTTCGCAGTTATTTTGTTGTTTTCTTTTTGTTGTTTTTGAGTTTGCAGGGTTATGGTCA
>JAYVHJ010000155.1:0-4605 GCA_043771315.1 Raineyaceae bacterium | reverse complement strand
ATGCTACTTGATTTGAAAGTAAAACGCATCATAGCACGAGCTGCCAATGCACAACAAAGGCGTATTTTGGAGAAAATGGGCATAGAAGAAATTTTATCTCCTGAAGATGAAGTTGCCAAAACTGTTGCTGAAAACCTACTTAATCCTAGTGTGGGAGCATTTTTGCAACTTCCAGACAATTATGAAATTGTGGAAATTGATGTGCCACGCAAAGCCGCCAACAAGCCCGTTAGAGAAATTCAATTAAGGGAAAAATACAATTTGAATCTTATTACCGTAAAACGTGCTTATGAAGAAGAAGTAAACGGAGAGGTCAAAATAGTAGAACATATCATAGGAATTCCCACGCCTGACACTATTTTATACGAAAGTGATACTATCATTATTCTTGGAAAAGTACAAGATGTTGAGAAATTTACAAGTATGAATAAATAGTTTTTTAGTGTTGAGTGCGTAGTGATAAGTGTGTAGTGAAATACATTGTTTATTGCACCTATTTCTCACTTAATATTCCTAATTCAACACTCAAAGCCGTACACTCAACACCACACACTCAACACTAAAAAATGATACGCCTTCTTACCATAGAACTGCTTAAAATACGTAATTACCGCACTTTTTGGGTGATTTTCTCTCTTTATGCAGTTGCACTTACTTTGCTAATGTGGATACTTTATGGGTTTACCAACCAAATGGAAGGACGAGCAGGATTTACGGCGTTTACTATTTATAGTTTTCCTGATGTGTGGTACAATACAACGTATTTTGCCCTGTTTTTACGGTTTTTAATTGGTTTTCTGATGATTATTTTGGTCAGCAACGAATTTTCCTACAAAACAATTAGACAAGGCATTATTGATGGATTGAGCAAAGAAGAGTGGATTTTAAGCAAAATTTTACTAGCACTTTTTTTGAGTACAGTTGCCGCAGGAATAGTATTTTTGATAGCCAGTGGCTTTGGGTTAGTGAGTTCTAAATCAAGTGATTACGAATATTTTTTTAAATATCTTTCTTATATTCCTACTTATTTGTTAGAAGTTTTTGTTTATCTGATGTTTGCTTTTATGGTTACAATGTTCTTCAAACGTTCTGGGCTTAGTATGATTATTGTCCTTTTTTACTCGTTTTTTGAGTGGTATTGGGTCATTAAATTCAAGTCTGAAGGCATAGAGAAAGGCGTAGGAAAATACTTACAAGAAGAAGACCATTGGGCTTTAAATAAATTTCCTTTTAATACACCTCTTGACTTGACTAATCCGCCTTTCAAAAAATATGGTGTTATCCTCAATTTCAATGCAGATATTACGCTTGTGCAATGCCTACCCGCACTTGGTTATAGCCTGCTTTTTGGCGCAATAGCATATTTTTGGCTTAAAAGTAGAGATATTTAATCAATTACGAATTATCAATTACGAATTACGAGAATTACAATTACGAAAAACATAATTTTTTTAAATAATAATGAAAGATAATCTTATACAAGAAAAAACTTATGCGTTTGCGGTTCGTATAGTGAAACTCTATCAATATTTGATTAAAAACAAAAAAGATTTAGTCTTAGGAAAGCAATTATTACGTTCTGGTACTTCTATTGGTGCAAATGTAGAAGAAGCTATTGGAGGGCAATCTCAAAATGATTTTATTCATAAACTAAGTATTTCATATAAAGAAGCAAGAGAAACACGGTTTTGGATACGTTTACTAAAAGATACTGATTATTTGACAGAAAAACAGGCAGACTCACTTTTAGAAGACGTAGAAGAGATATTGCGTATCATTGGGAAAATTCAAATCACAATGAAAAATAAATAAAGTTCAAAATCAATTACGAATTACGAATTATCAATTACGTAGTACGGCGTAATTGATAATTCGTAATTCGTAATTGACTAAAAAGATGTTTTTTTCTATTATTATTCCCATTTTCAACCGCCCAGACGAGCTAGACGAACTTTTGCAAAGCCTTACTTTGCAGAAATTTGATACTAAAAACATTCGTTTTGAGGTAATTATTATTGAAGATGGTTCTACCAACAAAGCAGATATTATTTGCCAAAAATACCAAACTCAACCAAATAATAAGTTAGATATAAAATATTTTTATAAAGAAAATACTGGTCAAGGGTTTTCTCGTAATGTAGGTTTTGAGAAAGCTACAGGGGATTATTTTATTGTTTTTGATTCTGACTGCATTATCCCTTCCAATTATTTACAGACTGTTTATGACTTTCTACAAGTCAATTATTTAGATGCTTTTGGAGGTCCTGATGCTGCTCACGAAAGTTTTACGTCTGTGCAAAAAGCCATTAGTTATGCTATGACTTCACTTTTTTCTACTGGTGGCATTAGAGGAAACAAAAATTCTGCGGAAAAATTTCGCCCTCGTAGCTTCAATATGGGTATTTCACGCAAAGTTTGGGAAACTACAAAAGGCTACAAAATCACCAGAATGGGGGAAGATATTGAGTTTAGTATTCGTATTGAAAAAGCAGGTTTTAAGACTGGACTTATTGCAGAGGCGTTTGTGTATCACAAAAGACGTACTGATTTTTCACAATTTTATAAGCAATTACATTTTTTTGGTCGTGGTCGCATCAATATCCGCCACTTTTTTCCAGAAGAATTAAAATTAGTACATACTTTTCCAGCGTTTTTTATGCTTTATTTGTGCTTATCTCCTTTTTTATTGATTTTTTCAGCAAAATTATGTTTGGTACATTTTTTTAGTATTCTTTTTTATTTTTCAGTAATATTTTTTGATGCCCTAAGGAAAACAAAAAATTTGAAAGTTGCTTTTTTAAGTATTTTTGCCGTTTTTATTCAATTATCAGCGTATGGAATAGGTTTTTTGAAAGAAACTTTAGCGTTATTTATGAAAAGCTAACTTCATAAGTAGATGCAATTTTTAGGTAATAAACAAAAAACTGTTTTTAATGCTTCTTGATGCATAGAATATAAAACCATAATCCATTGATAATTAAAATATTATGTAATTTATCAATAGTATAATTTAAATCAAAAAAAATATCTTCGTAAAAAATCTCTATGAAAAATATTCAAAAAAATATCATTAAAATAATTATTGTAAGCATTTTAGCTTTTAATATTATTCCTTTTGTAAGCATTCCAGAAATGATTGCGCAAGAGAAAATAAATGAAAAAAGCACTAAAATAAAACCTATGGAGTATCCCCAAACAAAGAAAAATAACAAAATAGACGACTATTTTGGCACAAAAGTAAATGACCCTTACCATTGGTTGGAGGCATCAGATGCACCTGAAACAAAAAATTGGGTAATTACACAAAATAGGCTTACACAATCTTATTTAGCACAAATTCCAAAGGAAAAAATCAAAGATAGACTAGAAAAAGTTTGGAATTTTCCTAAAATGAGCGCACCCTCAAAAAAAGGAAATTATTATGTTTATCTCAAAAATAATGGATTACAGAACCAATCAGTTTTTTTTATCAAAAAAAGCCTCAATGGAGAAGAACAAGTGCTTTTAGACCCAAATATGCTAGCAAAAGATGGTACTATTTCTGTTAATTCTTGGAGTTTTTCTGATGATGGCAAATATTTTGCGTTTGCTCTTGCGAAAGGTGGCTCTGATTGGAACGAAATCTATGTAATGGAAACAGAAACAAAGAAGATTTTACCTAATAAGATTGAATGGGTTAAGTTTTCTGGCATTGCTTGGCACAAAAACGGATTTTATTACAGCCGTTATGATGCTCCAAAAGCAGGTAAAGAATATGAAAATAAAAATGAATTTCATAAAATTTTTTATCATCAAATAACTCAAAATCAGCAAGATGATGTACTTATTTATGAAGATAAAACCAAACCCTTGCAAAATTTTAGTGTAAGTACAGATGAAAAAGCTGATGCACTCTACATATATGCGCCAGAAGGCACAGGAGGCAATAAAATTTTCTACAAAAAACTTTCAGAAGTAATTTATGATAAAAAAATCCTGCAAAACACTGCTAATCAGATTTTTAAAACAATTATTGCTGATACAAAACATGAAAATAGCATTATTGCAAATATCAATGGTAAGATAATTGTAAGAACTAACCAAAATGCGCCTAATTTTCGTTTGGTGGCTATTAGCCCTGATAATCCAGATGAAAAAAATTGGGTAAATATTTTGAAGGAAATGGCTTTGCCACTTTCTAGTGTGGATTTTATTGGTAATAAATTTATTGCCGTTTATATGAAAGATGCAAGCCATCAGGTAGAGGCTTTTAATATATCAGGTAAGAAATTAGCAAATATAAAATTGCCTTCTTTGGGTACTGTGAGCGGTTTTGATGGTGAAAAAGAGGATAAAATCACTTTCTTTACATTTAATTCCTACCTTGCGCCACCCATTATTTTTAAGTATGATTTGGAGAAAAACGTATCTGAAACCTTCTATGAATCAAAAATAGACTTTAAATCAGATGAATATGAAACAAAAGAAGTGTTTTATCCCTCAAAAGATGGAACAAAAATACACATGTTTCTTACACACAAGAAAAATCTGATTTTAAATGGTCAAAACCCAACATATTTGTATGGTTATGGTGGTTTTAATATTAGTGTTTTGCCTGCTTTTGAT
>JAYVHJ010000154.1:0-2418 GCA_043771315.1 Raineyaceae bacterium | reverse complement strand
TTGATAAGTTCTTGGATAAGAACGGTTTTACCTACACCAGCACCACCAAAAAGACCAATTTTACCACCTTTTACATAAGGTGCAAGCAAGTCAATTACTTTGATACCTGTATAAAGAATTTCTGCAGAAGTTGCCAAATCCTTAAATAAAGGTGCAGGAGCGTGAATAGAACGACCATTTTCTTTGCTTGGTTGCTCAATACCATCAATAGCATCACCTACCACATTGAAAAGACGACCTTTTACAGCATCTCCCACAGGCATTTGTATAGAACGTCCTAAGTCTAACACAGGCATTCCACGTTGCAAACCGTCTGTACTATCCATAGAAATAGCACGCACACGGTCTTGACCAAGATGTTGCTGACATTCTAATATTACTTTTTGCCCGTTCTCTTTCGTAATTTCAAGAGCATCAAGGATTTTTGGGAGTGTTGAGCCTTCCGCAGAAAAGCTAACATCTACCACAGGACCAATTACTTGGGTAATTTTACCAATATTTGCCATATTTTGTATAGTTATCTATAAAATAAACGCTTTTGTATTTCAATGCGCAAATGTAAGAAAAAAAACATAAAAAATAGCTATTCAAAAAAAATAAAATAAGTGATGCAGAAATATAGTTCAAACTAATATCATAAAATCTTGATAATCAAAATTTTATGATATTAGCTTACATTATCCATACTGATTTATTTTGATAGTACGTTTAGTTTGAGTAGGTTTGTCGTGGGAATACTAAATATTTGTAGGCAAGTGTTCTGCCAAAAAAAGAGTTTTTAATAGTTTATCAGCAGTAATGAAAACATCAACTTGCTTAACAAGTGACACGCAGGTTGAAAGTTGGATACTATCTAATGTTCGTAATCCTTCTAAGCCATATTTTGAGGTTAAAATTCTGGCATTTTCAATAATTGCAGGTTTGACAGGAACAAAATTATACCTAATAAAATCATCTTCAAAACAATTTAAAGTTATCTTTGCGTTGGTTTCAATGATTTCTTTGGTACGGACTTTCTTCCAAATGGTGGAAGTAAATTCTATTTTTGATATTTCAGAGAGGAAAATTTTTGTTATTTGCATCTCTGAAAACATTTTTTCTAATTCTTCTGTGCCTGTTTCTTTGTGGTATAACTTCACCAAAGAACACGTATCTAAAAATATTGTCATTATTACAGTCGTCTATCTTCAATAATAGCATCACTAAGCGAACCTTTATAGTTTTCTAGATTTTTTTGGCTTTTAGAAAATGAAAAATCAGATAGTAAAATAGCTTTTTTAACACTTTTTTTAGACGTATTTTTAGTATATTTTACAGATGTTTTTTTAACTAATGTTTCCATATTCGTAATCTTTTTGTTTGATTTTTTATTGATTTCTATTACAAAACTACAAAAAAAATTAAAGTTTAACAAATTTTAGTATTAAATAAATGTTAGAAGAAGTTTCAAATTGTCCAGTTTGTCAAGGGGCAAAATTTAGTCCATTTTTGGTGTGTGAAGACAACACCGCAAACACAGCGCAAAAATTTAACCTTTTGCATTGTGATGCTTGTAGTTTTGTCTTTACTAGTCCACGCCCAACCGCAGAAGGAATTGTCAAATATTATCAGTCTGGCAATTATATTTCTCACTCAAATGAGCAGAAAGGCATTATTAGCAAAATTTATTATTATGTGCGTGAGCGTGCATTAGCACGAAAACTTAATATTATCAATGAATTTTCAACGCAAAATAATCAGCAAAATAATGAAAAACATCTGCTAGATATGGGTTGTGGAGTAGGTGCTTTTTTAGATATTTGCGCCCAAAATAATTGGAATATTGAAGGCGTAGAAACTGACACAGAAGCTAGAAATCTTGCCATAAAAACGCTTTCTAATAATCAAAAAAAACAAGAAAATAGTAACCAAGAAATTACTATTTTTGCTGATGTTTTTGAGATAAAAACAGAAAAAAAGTATGATATTATCACGCTTTGGCACGTTTTGGAGCATATCCACGAGTTAGATAAAACCATCACACACCTAAAAAACCTACTAAAACCCAATGGAAAGCTAATTATTGCTGTTCCTAATCTAGAAAGTGATGATGCGAAGTTTTTTGGACGTTTTTGGGCTGCTTATGATGTACCACGACATTTGTACCATTTTTCTAAAAAGACGCTTACACAACTTTTTGAAAGACATAACATTACTTTGGAGAAGATTTTACCAATGAAATATGATGCTTTTTATATAAGTATGCTAAGTATGGAGTATAAAGATGACAATAAAAGTAGCTTTTTGAATAAAATAAAGGCTTTTTGGCAAGGTTTAGTATCAAATCTTAAAGCAGGAAAAGATAATTATTCTAGTTTGATTTATGTACTAAAAATAACCCAAAAGTAGTGGGTTTTAAAAATTAAATTGGTATTTGCA
>JAYVHJ010000153.1:0-3143 GCA_043771315.1 Raineyaceae bacterium | reverse complement strand
TTGAATATAATTGTGATAATTTTATACAAAATTACAAAAGATACGCAATATTTTACATTGTTATATTTCTATAAGATAGTTTCTAAACATACTCTTAGTCATCAGTATTTTGTATTTAACTCACAACTCATAATTCACAACTCATAACTCATCAAGCGTTATCAAAAAAGCGTTCGTGGAAATTCACTAAAAAAACCTCTTTTGTAGCACGTGTAACGCCTGTATAAAGCCAACGCAAAAACTCCAAATTCAAATTATCATCAGTAAGATAGCCCTGTTCCACAAAAATAGCGTCCCATTGCCCACCCTGCGACTTATGACAAGTGAGTGCATACGCAAATTTCACCTGCAAAGCATTCATATATAAATCCGCTTTTAGTGCCTCATTGCGTTTTTTCACTTGCGTAATGTCTGCATAATCTGCTTTAACGGCTTCCATTAGCTTTTGATAGTCTTCTTGTGGCAAAGAAGGAGTATTTGTGTAAAGTGTATCAAGCATTACTTTTGCCTCAAAAGGTTCAGAATCAGGGTAATCAAGCAAGCGCAAAGTAAGTGTTACAAAGCGCAAATTATATTTTTCTTCAACATTTCCTGCTTTTATTATCTCCACAAAATCTCCATTTGCCAAAAAGCCTATGCTATCATCTTCATTTTGCAAAACAGAATAATTATTTTTGACAATCATCAGCAAATCTCCCAACTCTATTTCCTCCTCCGCTCCCCTAATCACCTTTCTAATATACTGATTGTACTGATTTGCGGTTTTATTAGAACGGCAAACGACAATGGTGTTTTTTGCGCCATATTTGTTGTAGGCATACACCAAACCATCTTCCAGCCGTTCAGAAGTCATTTTGTAAAAATCTTTAAAGCCTTTGGTTTTAAAGTTAAGTTTGTAATTTTGTTGGGCAATATTTTCTCGTAATTGTGTGGCATTATGCAAAATTCCGCTTTCTTTTTCTTGTCGCATTACCTGCGTAAGTTGTTTAAACGTAATATCTAAGCCATAACTTGCCCTCAAAAAATCTTCTTGCAAAGCAGGGCTTTCTGTTTCTCCGACAGGTGGCAACTGGGCATTATCACCTATGAATAATATTTTATTATTTGCATAAATATTAGAAAAAACAAAGCTAATCAGGTCTTCTAATAGGCTTTTTTTACCAAATTCAGCCTTATCAGAAATCATAGAAGCCTCATCAACAATAAAAATAGTGTTTTCAGCTACGTTGGGCATACGTTGAAATACAAGCCCACCACCACTTATATCAGTTTGTCTATAAATCTTCTTATGGATAGTGTAGGCACGCTTTTTTGAATAACCCGCAAGCACTTTTGCAGCACGTCCTGTGGGCGCAACAAGAGCAGTTTTATAACCAAAATTTTTGACAACCTGCACTAACTCACTAATAATCATTGTTTTACCTGTACCCGCATAACCTTTGATAAGAAAAGCACTCCTTTGGGTATTTTTGGCAGTTATGAAAGTATCAAGAAGTAATAAAAGCTCTTCTTGTTCTGTAGTGAGCGTATAAGGAATATTTTTTTTGATAAGTTCAGAGGGCTGCATTTTTGAGTTGTGAAGTGTGAGGTGTGAAGTAAATACAGTAAGAATTTTTACAAATATACAATAAATTTAGGGTTTAAACGAAAATAAAAAAGGCTAACGCAACGCATTAGCCCTTTTATTGTAGTCAACGGACTACTAAAACACCACTAAAAACTATCTTTGTGAAATTATATCTATATGTTGTTTATTTGTTATTATGTCCTTTGTCATTTTATCTTTTGTCGTTAATTATGGTACAAATATCTTACATTAAATATTTATATATTTTAGTTTTATTTGAATGCTTAAAATTCCTCGTTGAATGATAAGTTTTGCTGATTATATTAAAAATATTCATTCAAAAAAGGCTAATACATCATATTAGCCCTTTTATTGTAATCAACAGACTACTAAAACACCACTAAATCTACCTTTATAAAAACTAAACTTTCTTTCTTATTTCCTTTGCCTTATTTCTAATACAAATATCTTACATTTAGAGATGCTTTTTTGTACTTTTAGGTGAATATTTTGAATTACTCGCTGAATAACGTTTTTTATTGGGTATAATAGAAGTAGGTGATTTCTTGTTATTCACCGTTTAGATATTATTTGTGTTTTTTATTTATTTTCACTTCAAAATTCAAAGTACATAAGATATTTTCAAAAAACACGTAAAAAAAGGCTAGTGCAATGCACTAGCCTTTTTATTGTAGTCAACGGACTACGTTAACACCACTAAAAACTATCTTTTATGAAAAGTTTTTAACCTTTTTACTGAAACAAATATACTAAAAAGTTATTTTTCTTTGAGTATATTTTAGGTGAATGTTAGTTTTTAGCCGTTGAATAAATTGTTTATCTAGGTAAACAACTATTTTTGAAAGCTGAATCTTCTTTTTTACCTGTTGAATAAGAAAAATAACAAGGTAAAAAATACAATTTTACTATCTTCTGCGCTTCCAGAATTGCCACCATTTGCGAGGTTTTATTATGCAAATTTCCCCTAAAAATTCCTGCACTTCTTTCATTTCCACAAAAAAAACTTTTTTACTTTCAATGTCCTTTTCAGAAATTATCAATGTTGTATCTTTAAAAGCATGATTAGAAATTACTAAGATAATTGGATATTCAAGAATATAATTTGAAATGTCTAAGTTAAATTCTCCATTATCATTGGAAGCAGTTGCAATATGGGGCTTATCTTTCACTTGGATGGTTACACCAGGAATTACCTCTTTTTTTGCATGAGTTATCTTTCCTGTAATGGTAAAATCAGTTTGGGTTTTCGTTTTTGGAATAGTATCATTTTCCGAAATAATTGAATTCTTGGTTTCTGTTTCAAAACTGGCTATTTTAGGTTTTTGGTTTTCTGTGTTTGCGTTAGCATCAGCAACAGAAAACAACAAAAGTCCAGCCAAAAACTGATATAATTTTGGGCTAGTTTGCGGATTGGTATCTATCAAAACCCTATTTAGTTGCGTTTTCATAAAACGTCCACAAAGATTTTTATTATTACTTTCTATTATTTTAAGTATTTCATTATCAGTTAGTTTACTAAAATCTATTACGTTTTTCTCACACATAGTGCAAAACT
>JAYVHJ010000152.1:0-5955 GCA_043771315.1 Raineyaceae bacterium | reverse complement strand
ATTTCTAAAATCTCTAAATTGTGTGTAACCAACAGTTAAGCTATTAGAATATTTACCAGAAAAGTTAGAGTTAAGTTCAGCAATAACAGACTTCATATTATTGTTGATACGGTACCAAGCACTAGAAAAAGGCACATAGTTTACGCTGTTTCCACGTCCACCAGTTACATTATAACCACTATTCCCTGCAGAGCTAGGATTTACATCTCTAAAAGAATTCAGTTGGTTGTAACGAATGCTAAATTTATGTATTTTATTGATGTTCCAATCAAATTTAACAAGCAATTTGTAGTTATTTGTTTGTGCATCAAAATTATCAAAAGTACCAGGGTCGTAACCAAATCTTTGAATAACATTATCTCTAAGTGCTTGCAATTCAGCTCTTTTAGGTTGATTAGGAATACCATTTGTGATACCATCAGCTAAGAATGTGTATGCAGGGTCTGTACGAGTTTCTATTTCACCATTGATAAAGAAAAATAACTTGTTAGGAATAACTGCTCCTCCCATACGGAAACCAGTATTATTATATTTAAAGTTAAGTATTTTGTTTTCTTCACCAGCTACTCTTTTCCCTACAAAATCCTGATTACGCATAAAAGTATAAACAGATGCTTGTGTTTTATTTGTTCCAGAACGTGTAACGGCATTTACACCTGCCCCCGTAAATGCTCCTTGGCGTACATCATAAGGCGCAATAGATACTGTGATATCTTGAATAGCATCAATACCAATAGGTTGCGCATTAGATTGTCCACCAGGATTAGCAGAAAGCCCAAAAACGTTGTTAGAAGTAGCACCATCAATAGTAAAGTTGTTATAAAGATTACTTCTACCACCAAAGCTAAAGCCAGTACCAGCTTGTGGTGTAAGAGCTGTAAAATCTTGCAAATTACGAGTAATGGTTGGTAGTCTTTCAAACTGTTCTTTTCTGATGTTTGTAGAAGCTCCTGTACGGTCTCCGTTCATTACGGCATCTTTTTGTCCTGTTACTTCTGCTGCATCTGTGATAGTTTCTGTATCATCTCTAAGTTTAGTATTGAACGTATAGTTTTGTCCAAGACTAAGATTAGGTACTTCTTGCTCAAAAGTCGTAAATCCCATTGCGCTAATTGTAACCTTGTAAGGTCCACCTACACGCATATTAGGAAGAGAGAAACGCCCATTGTCGTTTGTTACTGTGGCATATTCTGACCCTGTTTCAGTAAGAATAGCAAGTACAGTTGCGCCAGGGATAGCTCCACCTTTCGTGTCCGTTACGAGTCCGCTCATAGAGCCTGTCGTAATACCTTGTGCTTGTGAGTTTTGCACTCCGCAAAACGAGAGTAAACCTAAGAGGATTACCAGTAGTTTTAACTTCATTGTTAGTTTTGTTTGAATGATTGTTTATTGAACTATTACGTACTGTGATAAACTTTGCGCAAAAGTAATAGAATTGTGGATAATAACCTTGTTAAAAAAAATAATTATTTTGTTAATATTAAGATAATATTAGAGAACTAGAGAAGATTTAAAAAAACTCTTTGGTAAATCTTATAATTTGCTTAAATTCCTGATTATGAATATAAAATATTACCAATATTTTAGTTATCTTTGCACGAACAATTTATCATATCAAACTCATATATTTATGAAACTCAAAACACAGTTACACAAGAGCCTTTTAATTGCTTTTTTTCTTATACTGGGAGCATATACAAGCCTACAAGCACAGTTTATCACCACTTGGATAACCACAAATGGACAAATAACCATATCTACTAACTCTATTAGTGGTGCTTACAACTACACTGTTACTTGGACAAATCTTACCAACGCAGGTGTTGGAAATGGTACCGTTTCAGGGCGTACAGGCAACTATACTATCACTAACTTACAAAATAACAGTACTTATAGTGTCAGTATTATAGGTGTTTTTCCACATTTTTATATGAATAGTACATCTGATATTAATAAACTTCGCACTATAGCACAATGGGGTACTAATGCTTGGACTTCCATGGAAAATGCTTTTGCAGGTTGTTCTTCTCTTAACTATACTGCTACTGACAGCCCTAATTTGAGTGGGGTTACTGATATGAGTGGTATGTTTTGGGGTTCCAGTTTTAATGGCAATATAAGCAGTTGGAATACGGCAAATGTAATCAATATGAGTTACATGTTTTCTGGTAGTTCTTTTAATCAGAATATAGGTAGCTGGAATACTGGAAATGTAACAAATATGAGTGGTATGTTTCAAAATGCTAGTGTTTTCAATCAAAATATAGGTAGCTGGAATACTGGAAATGTAACGGATATGAGTAATATGTTTAGTTATACAGTTTCTTTCAATCAAAACATAGGTGGTTGGAACGTGACTAATGTAACAAATATGAGTAGTATGTTTGCTGGTGCTAGTGTTTTCAATCAAAATTTAGGCAACTGGAATACAGCAAATGTGACAAATATGAGTGGTATGTTTGCCAGTGCTCGTTCTTTCAATCAAAATATAGGTGGTTGGAATACTGGAAATGTAACGGATATGAGTTATATGTTTTATTATGCCACTTCTTTCAATCAAAATTTAGGTAGTTGGAATACAGTTAATGTAACAAATATGAGTAGTATGTTTCAAAATGCTAGTGTTTTCAATCAAAATTTAGGTAGTTGGAATTTAAGTAGTATCAACAACGTAGTTAGTCAGAGTATGAATAGTATGTTGAGTAATAGTGGCTTATCACTAGCTAATTATGATGCCACACTTATTAGTTGGGCAACTCAAAATAAAAATAATGTTACTTTGGGTGCTGTAAACTTAAGATATTGTGTTGGAACTGCTGCTCGTGCTACACTTACAAGTGCAACAAGAAATTGGATAATTAGTGGAGACAGACCACTTGCCACTATAACTTCTACTATTCCCAATGGTGTAATAGGTACAAGCTACTCTACTACCATTACTCAAACAGGTTTTACTGGTGCTGTTACATGGTCTATTAGTGCAGGTACATTACCTGCAGGTTTATCTATCGCACCTACCACAGGTATTATTTCTGGTACACCTACAAGTGTAGGCACAAGTAGTTTTACTGTGCAAGTAAGCAATGGCTCTTGCACGCAAATACAAAACTTCTACATTATAATAGACACTACACTAATTGTACCATTCACCACTACTTGGCTAACAGATGGCACTATTCTTATACCTACCAACGCAGTTAGTGGCACTTATAACTACACAGTTACTTGGACAAATCTTACCAATGTAGGCGTAGGAGATGGTACTATCTTTGGACAAACAGGAAATTACACCATTAGGGATTTACAAAGTGGTAGTATCTATCGTGTAGCTATTACGGGCGTTTTTCCACAACTTTTTATGAATAACAATTTTTCATCTACTAATAAATTGCGTACCATAGAGCAGTGGGGAACAAATGCTTGGACTTCTATGGATAGGGCTTTTTATGGTTGTTCTAATCTCACTTATACAGCGACTGATAATCCTAATTTGAGTGGAGTAACGAATATGAGTTATATGTTTGCCAACTGCTCTTTATTTAATGGTAATATTGGTAGTTGGAATACAGCAAATGTAACGAATATGAGTTATATGTTTTATAGTGCTACTGTTTTCAATCAAAATATAAGTGCTTGGAATACAGCAAATGTAACAGATATGAGTTATATGTTTTATAATGCTACTTATAATGCCACTTCTTTCAATCAAAATATAGGTAATTGGAATACAGCAAACGTAACCAATATGACTTACATGTTTTTTAATGTGGCTAATTTCAATCAAAATATAGGTAGTTGGAATACTGGAAGCGTAACTAATATGAGTAATATGTTTTATAACGCTACTGTTTTCAATCAAAATATAGGTGCTTGGAATACAGCAAATGTAACGGATATGAGTAATATGTTTTATCAAGCAACTACATTCAATCAAAATATAGGTGGTTGGAATATGGCAAACGTGGCGAATATGAGTAATATGTTTGATTATGCCACTTCTTTCAATCAAAATCTAGATAGTTGGAATACAGTTAATGTAACAAATATGAGTAGTATATTTAAAAATGCTACTTCTTTCAATCAAAATATAGGTAGCTGGAATTTAAGTAATATCAATAATGTAGCTGGTCAGAGTATGGCTAATATGCTAAATAATAGCGGTTTATCAATAACTAATTATGATGCCACGCTTATTAGTTGGGCAGCTCAAAACAAGAATAATGTTACTTTGGGTGCTGTGGGTTTAAAATATTGTGCAGGGGCTGCTGCTCGTGCCACACTTACAAGTGCAACAAGAAATTGGATTATTACTGGAGATATGCCACTTGCCACCATAGCTTCTACTATTCCTAATGGTGTAGTAGGTACAAACTATTCTGCTACCATTACTCAAACAGGTTTTACTGGTGCTATTACATGGTCTATTAGTGCTGGTACATTACCTGCAGGTTTGTCTATTGCACCTACTACGGGCGTTATTTCTGGTACACCTACAAGTGTAGGCACAAGCACCTTTACTGTGCAAGTAAGTAATGGCTCTTGCACACAAATAAAAACCTACTACATTATGATAGACACTACACTAATTGTGCCATTCACTACCACTTGGATAACCACAGATGAGGAAATAACCATACCTACTAACATAGCTAGTGGCACTTATAACTATACAGTAACTTGGACAAATCTCACCAACGCAAGCGTGGGAGATGGTGCTATCTCTGGACAAACAGGTAACTATACTATCACAGGTTTACAAAACGGTAGCACTTATAGTGTAACTATTATGGGGAATTTTCCTCATTTTTATATGAATGGTAATTTTACAAATGCTCCCAAAATCCGTACTATAACACAATGGGGAACAAATACTTGGACTTCTATGGATAGGACTTTTCGGGGTTGTACAAATCTTACTTATGTTGCTACTGATAATCCTAATTTGAGTGGAGTAACCAATATGAGCGGTATGTTTCAAGACTGTACGCTTTTTAATGGTAATATAAGTGGCTGGAACACTACAAATATTACAAATATGAGCCTTATGTTTGCTAATTCTAGTGCTTTTAACCAAAATATAAGTGGTTGGAATACTGCAAATGTTACGAATATGAGTGGTATGTTTTCTAGTGCTAGTGCTTTTAATCAAAATATAAGTAATTGGAACACCTCAAATGTCACAAATATGAGTGGTATGTTTTCTAGTGCTATTTCATTTAATCAAAATATAGGTAGTTGGAATACTGCAAGTGTTACAAATATGAGTTCTATGTTTTTTAGTGCTGGTGCATTTAATCAAAATATAAGTAGTTGGAATACTGTAAGTGTTACAAATATGAGTTCTATGTTTTCTAGTGCTATTTCATTTAATCAAGATATAAGTAGTTGGAATACTGCAAGTGTTACAAATATGAGTTCTATGTTTAGGGATGCTATTTCATTTAATCAAGATATAAGTAGTTGGAATACTGCAAGTGTTACAAATATGAGTTCTATGTTTAGGGATGCTAATTCTTTTAACCAGAATATTGGCTCTTTAAATATCAATAATGTTACTAATATGGGTTCTATGCTTAATAATAGTGGTTTATCAATAACTAATTATGATGCTACACTTATTGGTTGGGCTGCACAAACTAGAAGTGGTGTTACTTTAGGTGCTTTGGGCTTAAAATATTGCGCTGGGGTAGCAGCACGTGCGACACTCACAAGCACGCCAAGAAATTGGATTATTAGTGGAGATAATCTACCTGGTACTATAACTACTGTTATGCCCAATGGTGTAGTAGGTACAAGTTACTCTACTACAAATAGCCAAATAGGTTTTACTGGTGTCTTAATATGGTCTATTAGTGCAGGTACTTTGCCTGTTGGTTTGTCT
The DNA here is from genome assembly GCA_043771315.1 of Raineyaceae bacterium. Lineage (GTDB taxonomy): Bacteria > Bacteroidota > Bacteroidia > Cytophagales > Thermonemataceae > JANYGM01. The sequence continues at coordinate 74 of JAYVHJ010000152.1, read as the reverse complement.
ATTGCACCTACTACGGGGATTATCTCTGGTACACCTACAAGTGTAGGTACAAGTACTTTTACCGTGCAGGTAAG
>JAYVHJ010000151.1:0-5966 GCA_043771315.1 Raineyaceae bacterium | reverse complement strand
TCGCTTGGCTCTAGCCAAGTGAGGACTATAATGAGGCTTTCAGCCTTTGTATCAATAAATCTTAAAGCTAAGTTAGGCAAGATGCCTAAATATAGTCGTCACTTGGCTAGAGCCAAGCGACAGCAATAATTTTGTAAAATCTTTAAAAATCAACTAGTTATAAAGTTAAATTAGGCAAGATGGCTAAATATAGTCGTTACTTGGCTCTATCCAAGTGAGAGTAAGAAGTTGCAAATTAAGAAAAACAACCATCATTTACACAAAAAAACCGCAAAATAATTGCGGTTTTTTTATAAATTCAAAATACTAAAACTACTCTCCTACTACTTTGAAAGAAAGTGTATGTTTTACTTCTTTGTGCAAGTCAATTACTGCTTTGTATTCTCCTACTACTTTCACATCACCTGTGATAGAGATTTTCTTTCTGTCTATGTCAAATCCTTGTGCTTTTAGGGCATCAGAAATTTGGATAGTCGTTACAGAACCAAATATTTTACCAGTTTCACCTACTTTTGCACGTATTTCTAGTACCATTTCACCAATACCGTTAGCAATTTTGGTTGCTTCTGTTTTGATTTTTTCAGCTTTGTGAGCTGCTTGCTTGATATTTTCAGCAAGAATTTTCTTTGCAGAATCCGTAGCCATCACCGCAAATGCTTGTGGGATAAGGTAATTACGAGCGTAGCCGTCTTTTACTTTTACCACATCATTTTTGTAGCCAAGTCCTGCAATATCTTCTTTAAGTATGATATTCATTTTTTTCTTAGTTTAAAATTTGATAATGACAGGCTTATTTCAAGCCATCAGCTACGAAAGGCAAAATTGCCAAATGTCTTGCTCTTTTTACAGCAACCGCCACTTTGCGCTGAAACTTCAAAGAAGTACCAGTAAGACGACGAGGAAGAATTTTTCCTTGCTCATTGATAAATTTCAAAAGAAATTCAGGGTCTTTGTAATCAACATACCTGATGCCGTGTTTTCTGAAACGACAATATTTCTTTTTTAGTTCTTGCTTGTGAACTGGCTCATTGACCAGCATTGTGTTACTTTGCTTCCTCATTTCTTTTTTTACCAATTAAGCCTTGTCTTCTTTTTTCATTGTACGCTACAGCGTGTTTGTCTAGTGCAGTTGTTAGCTGACGCATTATCTTCTCATCACGTGTGTACTCAATAGCGAGCGTTTTGATAAGTGTCGTAGGAGCGGTAAATTCAATGAGGTAGTAATACCCAGAATTTTTCTTCTGTATTGGGTATGCCAAAGGCTTTAAGCCAATGTTATCCTCGTGAATTAGTGTTGACCCGTTATCAGTAAGATATTTTCTGAATTTCTCTACGGTCTCCTTTGTCTGTTCTTCAGACAAAGCGGGATTTATGATGAAGACCGTTTCGTATTGTTGTACGTTTACCATTTTATTTGGTTAATTCAAATTTAGATTAAAATTGAGGTGCAAATGTAACACTTTTTTTCAGTATTGCAAAGAAAAAGGGAAATATTTTTTGATTCGTATAAATACAAGAATTAGAAACCTAATTATAAAAAATAAAAATGTGAGGAAGAACAACATTTTTCAATTTGGTTAGCATTACTTAAAATTCTGCAATAATAGTTTGCCAAATACCCAATAAATCTTCTACATCTGTAATATTATAGCGTTCTGTATCAAAAAGCCAATTCTATTCTAGTAAAGTAATTAGATAGAATCTACAATAACAATTCTTGTATTTATTTTTTGGTTTATTATTTGTTTCATTTGAATAGAAATAGATAAGAATTGACATGCTGACCAAATAGTGTTAATTTCTGGACTTCTACTATGTTCATCTTGTTTGTCCCAATATGTTTTTAAATAATTAAATTCATTTTCAATAACTTCCAACAATACTTTATTATTTTTGTGTTTTTCAACTACTTCAGCAACTATTATTTTTTCTTTGGCATCAAAATCTGTTATATAATCATTGGATAGACAAATTTCACTATCTAAAATTCGCTTCATCATCAGAATCATATAATCATTAAATTTGAGAAAGTCATTTGCGTCTATATTTCTTCCACTATAACCATAGTCATAATATGATGTAGTATCTGGTAATTCGTTGATTGGAAAATAGTGTGTAAAGTTTCCATATTGAAACATATAGCTGTAGCAAGTTGCGGAAGAACCAATATCATACAGTAGCTCAAGTCCATATTTCTTATATGTTACATCCTGTTTCTTATTATCAAAAAAATCACTATTTAGTATTTCTTGGTCAATAAAATATGTAATTTCAAATAGTTCACTTGATGTTATAAAGTTAATATCTTCATTTATAGTTTGTAGAATTTTATCAAAAGATAGGTAACCTAAACTTTCAAATTCAGTTTTCCTATCATTGATAAAACTCTCAAAAGTCTTATTATTAAAAGTTTTATTTTTCAAATCTTCATAAAGAAAAGTAGAAGATTTAACTTTATCAAGCATATATATCTGTGTATGTCGCCCCATTTTAAAGTTTATTAAAGGCAAAATCAATTACAAATTCTGCAAAATCTTTACATTATTTTTAACGTCATTTTTTATATTTCCCATCATTTTTTGTATTTCTTTTGCAATATCTTCTGGCGCAAAACCGCACTCGTGATGCAGTTCTAGTTGTGTGCCGTGTTCTACAATACGGTCAGGAATACCCAAACGCTTAATTTGAGCCGTATAATTATTATCAACCATAAATTCTGCAATAGCCGTACCCAGACCACCCATCACACAACCATCTTCAATAGTAATCACTTTGTCAAATTTTTGGAAAATAGTATGCAACATTTCTTCGTCCAAAGGCTTCACAAAACGCATATCATAATGAGCTATAGAAGTTTTTGAATTTTTGAGTAGCTCCAAAGCCTCCGTAACATAGTTACCAATATGCCCAATGGTAAGAATTGCAATATCTTCACCAGCTTTCACCAAACGCCCTTTTCCTATCTCCATTCTCTCCAAAGGTGTTTTCCATTGTGGCATAGTTCCCTCACCACGAGGATAACGTATAGAAAAAGCACGTTTTCCTTTCTCTTCTGCGTTGAGCATAGCCGTAAACATCATATTACGCAGTTCTTGCTCGTTCATAGGAGCAGCCACAATCATATTAGGAATACAACGGAAATACGCCAAATCATACGCTCCGTGATGTGTAGGACCATCTGCACCAGAGAAACCACCTCTATCCAAACAAAAAATCACAGGAAGTTCTTGTATAGCAACATCGTGAATGACTTGGTCATAAGCACGTTGCATAAAAGTTGAATAAATATTGCAAAATGGAATAATGCCTTGTGTGGCAAGCCCAGCCGCAAAAGTAACAGCGTGTTGCTCACAAATACCAACGTCAAATGCTCTATCAGGCATTTCTTTCATCATAATATTGAGAGATGAGCCAGAAGGCATTGCAGGCGTGATTCCAACAACTTTATCATTCATTTTAGCGAGTTCTACAAGCGTATGACCAAAAACATCTTGGTATTTTGGTGCTTGTGGTGTTTCGTAAGTTTTTTTGAAAATTTCGCCTGTAACTTTGTCAAAAAGACCTGGTGCGTGCCATTTTGTTTGGTCTTTTTCAGCCAAAGCATAGCCTTTTCCTTTTGTAGTAACGCAATGCAGGATTTTTGGACCTGGAATTTTTTTCAAATCTTCCATAATATCCGCCAAATGCTCTACATCATGTCCGTCAACAGGACCAAAATAACGTAAATTGAGACTTTCAAACAAATTGCTATGTTTGAGAAGTCCGCTTTTTATTGCGCCATCTATCTTAGAAAGTACTTCTTGTGCAGTTTTGCCAAATTTGCTCATTTTGCCCAAAACATTCCAAATCTCGTTTTTTACTTTATTGTAAGTGCCAGACGTGGTAATATCAGTCAAATAATCTTTCAATGCGCCCACATTAGGGTCAATGGACATACAATTATCATTCAAAATAATCAAAACATCACTATCCAAAAAACCTGCATTATTCATACCCTCAAAAGCCATACCACCAGTGATAGCACCATCTCCAATGACTGCAATATGCCTTTTTTGCTTTTCTCCCTTGATTTTGGAGGCAACCGCCATACCCAAAGCCGCAGAAATAGAAGTAGAAGAGTGCCCTACACCAAAAGTATCAAAAATGCTTTCTTTTCTTTTGGGAAAACCTGAAATACCACCATAAAGGCGGTTGGTATAGAAATTATCACGTCTTCCCGTAAGGATTTTGTGTCCGTATGCTTGGTGTCCCACGTCCCAAACGAGTTGGTCTTCTGGCGTGTTATATTTGTAGTGAAGTGCCACAGTAAGCTCTACAACGCCCAAACTTGCGCCAAAATGCCCACCATAAACGGAAACATTATCAACAATAAACTGACGTAGTTCTGTGCAAACTTCAAAAAGTTGTGAACGGTCTAGTTTGCGTAAATCCGCAGGAGAATTGATTTGAGCAAGTAATTTGCCTGGTTGTATGTGCATAAATCTATGTTGGAAAACGGTATTAGTTATTTTTAAACAATTCAAAAACGGAATTGTTTTGAAAATATTTGTGCCTTGCAAAAATACAGAAAATTTGAGAAAGTACGAAATTTTAGTAGGAAATATATCAACAAAAATCATTCCATTTGCTGGACAGCCCTTAAACTAATTTCAGTATTTCGGGCATAAGGCGTTTGGTTTCATCATAACCATATTGATAAATTTTTTTTGCTGCGCCAAAATCAAATAAATTATGTTTGGTAGTTTCACTTGGTTCTATGATGATATGGCATTTTTTGAGGTTATGGGAGGCATTTGTCCACATTACGAGGTCAAAAGAACGCTCTGCAATGGTTTTTAAGTTCCAATTTTCTTTACTCAAAATATTATTTCCATTGACGTTTACGCCAATAATCACCTCTGAAATATCCAAAAGAGGTTCTACAGGCAGGTTATTGAGAAGTCCGCCATCAACATATGTGTAATTTCCAATATCTATTGGTTTGAAAATCAAAGGAATACAGGCAGAAGCCTGCACAATTTGATGTAACTCGCCAATACTATGAATTTCTGCTTGTCCAGTGTTTAGATTAGAAATAGCAACAAACAATTTTTTCTTCAAATCTTCAAATCTTTTAGCAGAGATGTACTTATTAAGCATTTTTTTGAGGTATTTTAGCTCTGTAAGCCCGTCCCAAGGCATGCCAAAAGTAAAAAGTTTGTAAATTTTAGTTTCCAGTAGTGCTTCCATCATTCTTTCAGAAGAAAGCCCATCAGCATACATTGCGCCCACAATAGCTCCCATACTTGCACCAGAAACATAATCAGGACGAATATTATTCTCCTCCAATACTCTCAAAACACCAATATGTGCTATTCCACGTGCGCCACCACCAGCAAGGCAAATACCAATTTTTTTCATTTTGTTTAACTATTTTGTTTTTAGTAAAGAATAAAAATATTTTCAATTATACAAAAAACCTATCAATATTCAAAATATTGATAGGTTTTTTTAATTAATTTATTATTACTTAACTACCGCAAGCCTCACAATCATCTTTATTATCAATAGAGCAACTCATATCAGCATTTTTTTGTGAGCTACTCACCGTTTCAAACTGGTTAAAAACTTGTGACATTTCTTTTTCAATAGTAACTTTTGATGCTGTTACTGCTGCAGTTGTACGCAAATAATACATACCAGTTTTCAGTCCTTTTTTCCAAGAATAAAAGTGCATAGAAGTCAGTTTACCAAAATTTGGGTCTTGGATAAACACGTTCAAACTTTGACTTTGACAAATAAATGCACCTCTATCAGCAGCCATATCTATCAAACTTTTTTGTTTGATTTCCCACGCAGTACGGTACAAATCTTTGATATTTTGAGGAATTTCAGCAATACCTTGCACAGAACCATCAGCAGCAACAATTTTATTTTTGAGTGTTTCTGACCAAATACCAATTTCTATCAAATCTTTCAAAAGATGC
>JAYVHJ010000150.1:0-4327 GCA_043771315.1 Raineyaceae bacterium | reverse complement strand
TTGAATATAATTGTGATAATTTTATACAAAATTACAAAAGATACGCAATATTTTACATTGTTATATTTCTATAAGATAGTTTCTAAACATACTCTTACTTTTCTTGTGATTATTTACCGTATTCGTCTCAAAAATGCTAAAATAAAAAGAAAAGCAGACACAGAACTATCTCAACTAAAACAAAAACAATTTGAAGAAAATATTGCCCTGCGTGAAAGAGAAATTATAGAAATAAAGTCATTAGTAACACAGAAAACAAATGTTTTGGAAAAATTAGAGATAGAATTAGCACTTATTACACAACACAATGAAGAAGGACGTTTGCAGGCGGAAAAAATTGTCAATGTAGTCAAAGACGAACTTAATCTAGGAAATGATATTGATAAGTTTAAAAACTATGTGGATAATACACACGTAGATTTTTTTATACAACTTTCTAAGCAATATCCAACGCTTTCATTGACGGATTTGCGTATGTGCAGCTACATACGTGCCAATATGCAAACCAAACAAATTGCTCAAATAATGAACATCAAAACGGAAAGTTTGAGGGTAAATAAATTAAGATTGCGCAAAAAAATGAACGTAGCAACCGACAAAGAACTTTATTTTATGCTGCAAGATAAGAAAATAGACTAAAAAAATCTTCAAAAAATATTGAAGATTAGATAAAAACCACTATCCAAATGTAAGATTTTGGAGAGTGGTTTTTGCTTTTTATAGCTAGAAAAATGAAAATAGTGGAAAAATCTAAAAATAACCCAAAATAATACTTGCATTATTCTAAGAAAAAAAGCCTAAAAAGGGTATTTTTATTGTACTTAAAAAAGATGTAATGTTTTGTAACGCTTATTTTTTGGAAAAAGAGTACAAAGTATGTAGATTTGTTGCGGATAAAAGTCTAAAACTTAAAAATCAAAAACACACAGCTATTACCCAAATATCTTTTCAAATCTTTTCAACATTTTACAAACAACAACTATTGTGAAAACAAACAACTCTCTGCTACCCTTTGGGAAAGCAACAACAAAGACAAAATTCTTTTTGTCTAAAACCAAAAATAAACTCCTCATCTTACTGATGAGCGTATTTTTGGCAAGTGCGGTGCAAGTACACGCACAAACAACACGCTATGTAAAACCTACTGCCACAGGTGCAGGCACAGGTGCAACTTGGGCAGATGCTAGTGGAGATATTCAAGCAATGATAACAGCCTCCGTTGCTAATGATATTGTTTGGGTAGCAGCAGGTACTTACAAGCCTACAACACACCCTGTAACTGGTTTGGTTGTTGCTAACGACAGAGATAATACTTTTTATCTTAAAGACGAAGTAAAAGTTTATGGTGGTTTTGTGGGTACAGAAACCGCACTTTCTCAAAGGAATATTACTGCAAATCCTACTATTTTAAGTGGAGATTTTTTAGGTGATGATGTAGTAACTGGTACTGGTGCTACACTTTCTATTACTGGCAATACAGAAAATGCGTATCACGTGGTTGTGTCTGCATCTGATAATGCAAATACAGTGTTAGATGGTTTCACTGTCAGAGGTGGAAATGCTAATGGTGGTGGCAGTATAACTATTGAAGGGGCCATTTTTCTTCGTTCTAGTGGTGGTGGAATGTTTAATTCTCCTTCTTCCCCTTCTCTCACTAATTGTGTATTTAGTGGAAATAATGCTAATAATGGTGGTGGAATGTTTAGTGATAATTCTTCCCATTCTCTCACTAATTGTGTATTTAGTGAGAATAATGCTAATAATGGTGGTGGAATGTTTAATAATTCTTCTTCTTTCCCTTCTCTCACTAATTGTGTATTTAGTGGAAATAATGCAGCTACTAATGGTGGTGGAATGGTTACTGTTTCTTCTTCTGCTGCTTCTCTCACTAATTGTGTATTTAGTGGAAATAATGCAGCTACTAATGGTGGTGGAATATATAGTTTTTTTACTTCTCCTTCTTCTATCAAAAACACTATCATCTGGGGTAATACTGGTGGAGGTTCACAAGGTATTTTTAATATTGCTGCTACCCCAGTAATTACTTATTCTAATGTGCAGGGTATTGCTACATCAGGAAATAATATCTCTTCAGACCCTCTTTTTGTTAATGCTGCAGATGCAGATGGCGCAGATAATATTTTTATGACAGCTGATGATGGTCTAAAAATACAATCTGCTTCTCCTTGCAAAGATACAGGTACAAATACAGGCGCACCATTATTAGATATTTTAGGGTTTGGTATTGTCAATACAACCAAAGATATGGGTGCTTATGAGTTTTTTGTTCCTCCTCCTACCATACGCTATGTAAAACCTACTGCTACAGGTGCAGGCACAGGCTTATCTTGGGCTGATGCTAGCGCAGATATTCAAGCAATGATAACAGCCTCCGTTGCTAATGATATTGTTTGGGTAGCAGCAGGTACTTACAAGCCTACAACACACCCTGTAACTGGTATTGTTGCTACTGGTGACAGAAACAATACTTTTTATCTTAAAGACGAAGTAAAAGTTTATGGTGGTTTTGTGGGTACAGAAACGGCACTTTCTCAAAGAAATATCACTGCAAATCCTACTATTTTAAGTGGAGATTTTTCTAATAATGACGTTGTTAGTGGTGTTGGTGCTACACTTTCTATTACTGGCAATACAGAAAATGCTTTCCACGTTGTATTGTCTGTGTCTGATAACGTAAATACAGTCTTAGATGGCTTTAGCATAAGAGGCGGAAATGCTAATAATATTACCAATGTAAATATTGAAGGAAGAACTATTATTCGTTCACAAGGTTCTGGAATGAATAATAACAACTCTTCTGTATTTATTGCTAATTGTGTATTTAGTAAAAATGGTGCTGATGAGGGTGCTGGAATGTTTAATTCAGATTCTTTCCCTTCTATTATTAATTGCATTTTTAGTGGAAATAGAGCTACCACAGGAGGCGGAATAAATAATAATAACTCTTCCCCCTTTATTACTAATTGTGTGTTTAATGAAAATAGGGCTTCTCTTGGCGGTGGAATGTATAATAATAACTCTTCCCCCTCCATTACTAATTGTGTATTTAATGGGAATAATGCTACATTTCGTGGTGGTGGAATGGATAATAATAATAGTGCTTCTCCTTCTATCACAAACACTATCATCTGGGGTAATACAGGCGGAGGTGTGCAAGGTATTTCTGATAATTCTACCACTCCCATAGTTACTTATTCTAATGTGCAGGGTACAGGTGTTTTTGCTGGTACAGGCAATATTAACGCTGACCCTCTTTTTGTTAATGCAGCAGATGCAGATGGCGCAGATAATATTTTTATGACGGCTGATGACGGTCTAAAAATACAATCCGCTTCTCCTTGCAAAGATGCAGGTACAAATACAGGCGCACCATTATTAGATATTTTAGGTGTGGGTATTGTCAATACAATCAAAGATATGGGTGCTTATGAGTCTAACTGCCCTACTATCACTAATACTTTCTCACAAACTAATATAGCTTGCTTTGGTGGTGCTACTGGTGGTGCAAGTGTATCTTCACCAAGTGGTGGGACAGCTCCTTATACTTATCTTTGGAGTACTGGTGCAACTACTGCTACAATTACTGGTAGAATTGCTGGTACTGTTACTTGTACTATTACAGATGCTAATGGTTGCACAAAAATACAATCTTTTACTCTTACAGAACCTGCTACTGCAATTACTAATACTTTTTCACAAACTAATGTAAGTTGTTTTGGTGGAAATAATGGTACTGCTAGTGTAGTTGCAAGTGGTGGAACTCTTCCTTATACTTATCTTTGGAGTACTGGTGCAATAAGTGCTTCTATTACTGGTAGAATTGCTGGTCTTATTACTTGTACTATTACAGATGCTAATGGTTGCACAAAAATACAATCTATTACTATTACAGAACCTGCTACTGCAATTACTAATACTTTTTCACAAACTAACAATAACTGCTTTGGTGAAGCTAATGGTACTGCTACAGTAGTGGCAAGTGGCGGAACTGGTGTTTATACGTATTCTTGGAGTTCTAGTAGTGTAACACTACCTACTAGAAGTGGTTTGACTGCTGGTACTTATGCCTGTACTATTACAGATGCCAATGGTTGTCAAAAAATCCAATCTGTTACTATTACACAACCTAGTTTTATTCTCTCACTCATTGGTGCACAGACTAATGTACTTTGTCGTGGTGGTTTAAACGGTAGTGTTACACTAACTACAAGCGGTGGTACTCCTGGTTACACTTATCTTTGGAGTAATGGTGCAACAAGTGCTACTGCAAGTGGTTTAGCTGCTGGTACTTATAATTGCACTATTA
>JAYVHJ010000149.1:0-4842 GCA_043771315.1 Raineyaceae bacterium | reverse complement strand
ATACAAGGCAATAAGCACAGGCTCAGATAACTGGCAGCCAAGTGCTATCACGGGACAGTCTTCAGCAAAATCAGCCGCCATTGGTGTCAATGGTATAGGCACACAACAATTACGCTTAAATACCCCTAGTATCAATATTGGTGCTGGTACAACTGCTTCATTGCAGTTTTGGGTGGCTTATTCTAAGCAGACAACTGCACCTACTACAGATTTTGCTACACTTGCTGTAGAATATAGTGAAGATTGCGGAGCTACTTATAATAGTGTACCTCTTTATCTAAAATCCAATACAGTTTTAGAAACAGTACCAAGTATAGCAGGATTTGGCGGATTTACGCCTACTGCAAGCCAATGGAGACAAGAAACTGTAGATATTACTTCACTTATAGGAAGAGATAATGTACGTTTCTCCTTCAAAGCAACAACAAGTAGTGTCAATGCAGGTATATTTATTTTTCTTGATAATATTACCTTATCTACAACGGGTGCTACCCCTATTTCTCCAAGTCCGCTTTCAGCAGTGCTGGCAGTTAGTCCAGTGTTGGGCGTAAATGTAAGTTGGGCTGATAGAAGTTCTGATGAGGTTAATTTTGATTTGCAACGTGCTGTTGGTGTTGGGGCATTTGCTACTATTGCTTCTCCTGCCGCTACAACAGGTACTGGTACAATCTCTAATTATAATGATGTGTCAGCCGCTGCTACAACAGAAGGCTCTATCAATTCATATAAAATACGTGCTGTTAATGGTAGTGGAAACAGTCCGTTTTCTAATACAGTAATACTTACTATACCTATCAAAGCTCCTACTTTGCTTTCTGGAACACTCGCAGGCACAACAGTAACTCTTAATTGGACAGACAATTCGTCAGTAGAAACAGGTTACAAAGTAGAACGCTCTACAAATCCTACCTCTGCTTTTGTTGTGATTGCAACATTAGCAACTGCCAATATAAATACGTACACAGATGCTACACTAGCACCTTGTACGCAGTATTTTTACCGAGTTTATGCTTATCAAGGCGCAACAAATTCAGCTAATAGCAATACAACAGCTGGTTTTGGTACTAATCAGCCTGCACCAGCAGGACTAAGCGCAACTGCTTCAACAACTGCAATATCTGTAAGTTTAGCGTGGACAGCCAATCCTACAGGTTGCAGTGATGGTTATAAAGTAGAACGCTCTACAAACGCCACAAGTGGTTTTGCAGAAATTGGAAGCGTAACTTCAACTAGCTACACAGATATTACGGCAAGCCCAAGTACACAATATTTCTATAGAATATTTGCTTACAAAGGTACGGTTTTATCTCCACTTAGTAGTGTAGTGAGTGCTACAGTAGTTTCTTTTAATGCTCCAACAGTCCTTACGGTAGCAGGAAGCCTTGCTAAAGTGATTACTTTGACTTGGGTAGATAACACAGGAGTAGAAGACAGTTACCGCATAGAAAGAAAAGCAGGTGCAGCAGGTACTTTTGCAGAAATAGCTTCTGTAGGTGCAAATGTACTTACTTATGTTGATGCTGGTTTGGGAGCTATCCCTAATGGTACAGAATGTTTTTACCGTGTGCGTGGTGCATCTGGTACATTTTTTACAGCATATAGCACTACTGCAAGTGCTGTAGCTAATGATGCTATTTCTTCTGTAAATGACAAACTGACAAGTCAAGTAAGTGTTTCTCCTAACCCTGCTAATACAAGTTTTGAAATCAATTTTAATGCTTTAACTTTGAAAGCAGAAAAAATAGAACTTATAAACGTAATGGGGCAAGTAGTGGCTAATAAAACTTTTGACCAGAAAGTTATTTTTGAAGTAAATAATCTTCCAAAAGGACTTTATTATGCAAGAGTAAATTCTAATAAAGGTTTGATTGTCAAGAAAATTGTCATCAATTAAATGATTAACTGATTTTTCAGTTATGAATCTTTAATTAGAAATCTTCAAAAATAAAACGTCAAACAATTCCTTTGTTTGACGTTTTATTTTTGAAGCTATTTTTGGAATATTTTTTAAGTATTGGTAATTTCCGAAATAAATTTTATTTTTAGTTGCTGATATTCCTATAAAATCACAAAAGCCAAACATAATTTATTATCAGAAATTCCTTCTGACAATACAAAAGCTAACTCATAATTTAGATATTTCCAGCTAAATATTTGTTTATTCATATTTTTTTGTCATATTTGTCAGCAAAAATAAATCCATACACAAAAATAATATAGAAAATGCTCTCAAAAACTTATGGTAGTGCTGTTTATGGTGTTGATGCTTATCTTATAACAATAGAAGTAGATGTAAGTCAAGGGCAAGGTTGTTTTGTGGTAGGTTTGCCAGATGGTGCTATTAGAGAGAGTATTCAGCGGGTAGAAACCGCTGTAAAACAATTAGGTTATAAGTTTCCTAGACAAAAAATCCTTGTAAATCTCGCTCCTGCAGACATACGCAAAGAGGGTGCAGCTTATGATTTGCCTATTGCTATTGGAATTCTTACGGCATCTGGGCAAATGATTGCTGATGAACTAGAAAAATACGTGATTATGGGTGAACTTGCCTTAGATGGCACTTTACGCCCAATAAAAGGAGTTTTGCCTATTGCTATTGAAGCGCGCAAAAACGAAATGAAAGGCTTTATTCTTCCCAAAGAAAATGCTAGTGAAGCCTCTATTGTCAATAATTTAGATGTTATTGCTGTTGCTACGCTAGAAGAAGCTATCAATTTTTTGGAGAAAACACTTAAAATTGAGCCACTTATCAAAGATACACGCAAGGAGTTTTCAGAAACTGAAAATAAATATGATGCTGATTTTGCAGATGTGCAAGGACAAGAAAACATCAAGCGTGCCTTAGAAATAGCCGCAGCAGGTGGTCATAATGCCATTATGATAGGTCCGCCTGGTGCAGGGAAAACTATGCTTGCCAAACGTCTTGCCTCTATTTTGCCTCCACTCACCTTACAAGAAGCCTTAGAAACAACAAAAATCCATTCTGTGGCTGGGCGTTTGCAACTAGATACAGCACTTATTTCTGCTAGACCATTTCGTGCACCACACCATACCATTAGTGATGTAGCTCTTGTGGGTGGTGGCGTTATTCCACAACCAGGCGAAATTTCTTTGGCGCATAATGGTGTGCTTTTTTTGGACGAATTACCAGAATTTAAACGTACTGTACTAGAAGTAATGCGTCAGCCACTAGAAGAAAGGCGTGTAAATATTGCTAGGGCAAAAATGGCAGTAGAATTTCCTGCTAGCTTTATGTTGATTGCAAGTATGAATCCGTGCCCTTGTGGCTATTATAATCACCCAGAAAAAGAATGTGTTTGTGGCGCAGGTGTGGTACAAAAGTACCTTAATAAAGTCAGTGGACCACTTTTGGATAGAATTGATTTGCACGTAGAAGTTACGCCAGTTTCTTTTGATGAGATGACCGCCAACCGCAAGGCAGAAACTAGTGCAATAATAAGAGAGCGTGTAATTAAGGCACGAGCCATACAAACAGAGCGTTTTAAGGATATGAAAAATATCTATTCTAATGCTATGATGGAACCTCAAATGGTGAAAGATATTTGTGTGATTAGTGAGGCTGGTAAAAGCCTTTTGAAAGCTGCAATGGAAAAATTAAGTTTGTCGGCACGTGCTTATGACCGTATTTTGAAGGTTTCACGCACCATTGCAGACCTTTCTGGCGCAGAAAACATAGAACTTCATCACCTTGCAGAAGCCATACAATACCGCAGCCTAGATAGAGAAGGCTGGGCAGGATAAATTTTTAGTGTGTAGTGAAATAGTGTTGAGTGTGTAGTGAAATACATTGTTTACGACAAAAAACACTACGCACTATTTCACTACACACTTATTTTACTACACACTATTTCACTACACACTAAAAAGATGTTTTTTTTATTTACAGTTGGCTTTTTGGAAATAGACTGGATAGATATCTGTGATATTCTTCTGGTCAGCTACCTTATGTTCCAACTGTATTTGGTAATTAAAGGAAGTGTAGCCGTCAAAATCCTTTCTGGTATTTTGGTGATGTACTTGGTTTATGTAATGGTAGAATCTCTTGGAATGAGGCTTTTAAGCACTATTTTAGGGCAGTTTTTGGGTGTGGGTGTGCTTGCTGGGATTGTAATTTTTCAACAAGAAATACGTAAATTTTTGTTGATGCTGGGGCGTAGCTCTGTTTTTGATAAAGGTAATAAATTTAGTCCTTTTTCGTGGAAACGCACAGAAAATAACTCAAAAGTAAATATAACTGCCATTATAGAAGCTACTTTTGTGCTTTCTAGTACCAAAACTGGCGCACTAATGGTGATTGCACGCAGTTCTGAACTGAAATTTTATGCAGAAACAGGAGATATGATGCACGCCATTTTATCTAAAAGGCTTATTTTGTCTATTTTCAATAAATATAGTCCTTTACATGACGGCGCAATTATTATTACCAATGAAGGACTTATTAAGGCGGCAAGATGTATTTTGCCTGTTTCTGAAAGTGCCGAAATTCCACCTAATTTGGGTTTGCGCCATAGGGCTGCGGCAGGTTTGGGCGAGGTAAGTGATGCTGTTATTCTGATTGTGTCAGAGGAAACAGGTAATGTTTCTCTTGTCAGTGGTGATGAAATGATGATAAACCTTAGCCCTACAAACCTCAAAAAAACACTTCACACACTACTTTCTCAAAAAATAACCAATGAAACACACGAAAGCAATGCGCCAGATACTTCTAATTTTAATGCTGATTTTGTGGAACGTACAAGAGAAATCTAAAAACTTTCTTAGTAGTATCTAAAGTCCGCACAAAAAACTCCCCTCAAAAAACAAAAAATAATTCTTACCCTT
>JAYVHJ010000148.1:0-8724 GCA_043771315.1 Raineyaceae bacterium | reverse complement strand
CAAATGTATTTATTGTAGATACGCACCGCAGTGCGTATCCACGACAAACAATACAGTAGCAAATATAATCATAATAATTTAATTAGTATAAATAAATTGTTCTACGTGGATACGCACTGCTGTGACGTATCTACAAATACATTTTGCGTAAATCAGTTGATAATATAGAGGTTCTCACAAAACAGAAACAAATTCTGCAAAATCATTAAACATATACGTTTTTTTTGTAGTTTTGCGTTAGAATAGAAACCGTATAAAAAGCAATGACCAAAATTATTCAGCATATCCAACAAAGTGATAAAACTTTGTTTTCCTTTGAAATATTGCCTCCACTCAAAGGAGAAAGCATTCAACAACTTTTTAAGGCTATTGACCCATTGATGGAATTTAAACCAAAATTCATTGATGTAACCTACCACAGAGAAGAATATGTCTATAAAAAACGTGAAAACGGACTGTTAGAACGCCAAACCATACGCAAAAGACCTGGAACTGTCGGCATTTGTGCCGCTATTATGAACCATTTTAAGGTTGATGCCGTCCCGCATATCATTTGTGGTGGTTTTTCTAAGGAAGAAACTGAAAATGCACTTATTGACCTTGATTTTTTGGGCATTGATAATGTGCTGGTACTGCGTGGAGATGCTATTAAATCTGAAGGAAGCTTTACATCAGACCCAAATGGGCATTCTTATGCTACAGAACTGCTTACACAAGTCAATGATATGAATAATGGAAAATATCTTGAGGAGATAAATATGAGTCATACCAATTTTTGCATTGGTGTGGCAGGATACCCAGAAAAGCACTTTGAAGCACCCAGCCTAAATACTGATTTGAAATATTTGAAGCAAAAGGTGGATTTGGGTGCAGAATTCATTGTTACGCAGATGTTTTTTGATAATAAAAAATATTTTGAATTTGTCAATAAATGTCGTGATATGGGAATAACTATTCCTATTATTCCTGGTTTGAAGCCTATTACTACCAAAAAACAACTTACTATTTTGCCAAGTATCTTTCATATTGATTTACCAGATGAGTTGGTTTTGGAGATTGAAAAGTGCAAAACCAACGACCAAGTCAAACAAGTTGGGATAGAATGGGGCATAACGCAGTCAAAAGAGCTAATGGAGGCTGGCGTACCTTGTTTGCATTATTATTCTATGAGCAAATCTGATGCAGTCAAACAAATTGCAGAAACTTTATTTTAGGCAATTTATTGTAATATTTTTATAAAATTACTATAAAAATTCTTTTTCAGAAAAAACATTTGTCAAATACAACATTTTTTAGTAATTTTGAAAAAGTTTTGAAAATATAGAATTTGTGCTTGTATTCATTCACAATTCACAATTTAAAATTCACAATTATTTCAAAAATATCTTATCAGAAATCAATTATATGGAAAATACGCTCAACGAAAGTACAAAACTAGACGAAGTAAGAAAACTTATCTTTGGAGAGGAAATAAAAACCTACAATTCTGAAATAGATGCCATCAAACGCAGTCTTGACAACTACCGTACAGAAATTTCTGTAAAAATTGATGAAGTTAAGATTGAAATGCTCAAATCTATTGAAAGCCTAGAACAAAAAATGCTGGCACGAGTGGCTGATTTTCAAGCATCTGCACGCCAAGAACTGGAAACGCAACGCCGCAATACAGTCAATAGAGCAGCACTTAGCAATATTTTTGATGAAATTTCTAAATCTCTAGCGCAATAAGAAATAATGGAAGACATCAACACACCCATAAATAACACGGCTAATAATGAGCCAAAAGAAATAGCAACAGAAACGGTTAATTCTTATAAAGACGTAGTTGTAAATATAGATAAACAAGATGCTGAAAATAAATTTAGCGGAATGAAAGACCTTTTCACGTCTATTATCAGTGAAAACCGCAAAGATTATGACAAACAAATCACAGAAATGCGTGGTTTGTTTATGACTGTTTTGGAGGAAAACCGTAAACAAGGGCAGTTGCAAGTACAAGATATGTACAAAACTTTGCCAAGTCTTATCAATGAGGCAGATAAAATGCGTCGCAAAGAAGAATATGTTTTTTTGAATGATGAAGACGGTTTGGATAAAGGCACAAAATCTGGTAAATATACCCGTATGAGTGCTATTAAAGAACTCATTGTAGGAAAAGACACCAAAAATATTCAGGAAAGATTAGCTATTTTGGAAGCAGAAGTAGAAGAAACAGTTTTGCAAGACAAAGAAAGCCTTGCACAAGCTGCCAAAGATATTTATGATAGACTGGAAAGAATGGAGAACCGCATCAAAAGTGAGTTAGACAAAACTTTTGAAATCATTAAACTTGAAATTCAAACAGAAGACAAAAATCTTTCTATCAGAGAAGAAATGTCTAAAAATTTGCGTATGATGGCAGACCAAACCAAAGGTTATAAGCAATTTTTTGAAGTAAAAGCGTAGTTTTTTGAGGTACGAAGTTTGAAGTACGAAATAAATACAGAAATAGATAATTTTTAATTACGCAAGTGCGCATGTCCACTTGTCTAAATATAGAAAAAATGAATTTTCTTGCTAAAATAAAAGAAATTATCATTGATTTTGGGGCAGTAGTTTATCCAGACTACTGCCCTTCTTGTATTAGTTATCTTGAAAAAAATGAAGATTTTATTTGTACCAAATGCAAAGTGAAACTTCCCAAAACTGGCTCACATCTCCCTGATGCTGATAATAAAGCCATTGTACAAAGATTTGAAGGACGTATAAAACTAGCTCACGTACTTTCTTATTTATATTTCAAAAAAGGTTCTAATGTGCAAAGTTTGCTACATAAACTAAAATATGCCTCACAACCTTTAATTGGTGAAAAACTGGGTTTGTGGTATGGCACAGAATTATACGAACAAGGTTTTAAGGATGTTTTTGATATTATTGTACCTGTTCCGTTGCACGCTTTACGACAAAAAAAGCGTGGCTACAACCAAAGTGAAGCCTTTGGAAAAGGACTTGCACAAGGGCTTGATATTCCGCAAATTACCCACGCTTTTGTACGCACACAATACACAGACACGCAAACCAAAAAGCAAAGAATGGAACGTGCTGACAATGTGGAGAATATTTTTCAGATAAAAGATGCTAATGCACTCAAAAATAAACATATTTTGCTTGTTGATGATGTCGTAACGACAGGCGCAACACTTTTTGAGTGTGTTTTATCATTAGAAACAGCACAGCCAAAAAGTATTAGTATTGCCACTATTGCGGTTGCTGGATAACATTTTACCACTAAGAACACAAGAAATACACAAGTATGCACTAAGAAATACAAAATAGAAATCTAAAAGTTATAAGTAGGTTGTTGTAATTAGTTTATGTTGTGGCAATCTTAAAATGACACTTAATAAATTGATTATCAATATTTTGTATTCATTCATAATTCACAATTTAAAATTCACAATTACTTAGAATTTACAAATATCTTTCTGTAATAATATTCGTATGATGGATTTCGTGACCAACAATAATACCACATAAAGCACGCACAGAGACAGTATTATTATTGGCGTTTCCAAGCTGATTTATAGCATTTTCGTCTAAGTTTTCAAAAAGTTGTAGAGTTGTCTGACGTATCAAAACAAATTCTTCTAACAAACTTTGTAAAGTACGTTGATTAAAGTTAGCATTTTGCATATAATCATCTTGCTCAAAACCTGGAAGAGCTTTTTTTTCACCTCTTGCGACACACAAAGCACGGTAAGCCATAATTCTTTCACAGTCAATAATATGCCCCAATACTTCTCTAATAGTCCATTTGCCTTGTGCGTAGGCAGTTTGAGATTTTTCTTCAGAGATTTTTGCATAAAAATCTTTTACAAAATTAAGTCTTTCTGAAAGTAAAGCAAAAAGGTTGGCTTTTTCATCAAAGAAGTTCATATATCCTTGATAAAATGTCCCATATTCGTGGGTTTGAGGTTTTGAGATAATCATATTTTGTTAATGCCTGAATTGTTTTTTATGACTTTTATAATCAGTTTTTTATTGTAATTTGCAAACACAAAATCATTTTAATAAGTTCTTGAAAATGTTATTAGAAACTGAAAAAATATTTTTTTGAAAAAAAACAGAAAAAATAGAACAATATTGATAAAAACTTCGTAATATTGTAACCAAATAGCACATACAAACATCAAATTTAAAAGTTCAAACTAGCGTTAAACTCAAGTTATTAAGTCCTAGCGTTAAATCAAACCTACTGCCATATGAAAAAATTATTTCTTAGTATCCTAGTCGCATCTTCTGTTCTTGCAACCTCGTGTGGTAAGACTGATACAGTTGCAAATGGAGGAGATTCCATTAAAAAACCTATAAAAACAGAAACAACTACGAAAGGAAAATTATCTCCAGAAGTAATTAAAAATATTATTGAGTCTATTCCTAGTCCAGCAGAAATTTCTTTTCTTATCAAAGATTCTGGCGTGAAATATGACCAATCAATGATGAATAGTGCAGACAATGTAGGAAATTATAGTACAGACTACAAAAAAGCACTTAATTTGGGTATTTATAGTACAGATTTGGGTTATGCTAATATTTATGAGCAGTCACAAGATGCCATTACACTTGTTACAGCAGTACGTGATATGGCAGATGGACTTAATATTGTGAAGTTTTTTGATTTTGAAAACATCAGAAAACTAGCAGCAAGTGGTAGTGAAAATCTGGATAAATTGTTGGAAGAAACAACTATGAACTTGCAAAAGATGAATGACCATTTGCAAGAAGAAGACCGTACTGATATGACTGTACTTGTTTTGACTGGCGGCTGGATAGAGTCTTTGTACCTTACTTGTAAGGTAGCAAAAATAAAAACAAGTGAAGAACTTAACTCTCGTATTGCAGAGCAGAAAATCACATTAGACCAAATTATCTTGCTTGTAGAACACTATGAAGCATCTCCAAAAATGAAAACTTTGAGAGAAGAACTTGTAGCACTTGACAAAATTTATGCAGGTATTGAGGTGAAAACTGTGGCAGGGGAATCTAAGAAAGTAGAGAAAAATGGTGTAGTTTCTGTAGAACAGACAGGCACAACGGAAGTAAAAATGAAACCTGGTGATTTAGATGCTATTTTAGCACAGGTTACGCTTATTCGTGATAATATTACCAAGAAATAAGTGCTTGAAAAATGAAAAAAATAGGATATGCTTTTGCAATGGTGGTAGTACTATTTACAGTAACAAGCAATGTTGTTGCACAATCTAATGCTATCAAAAAAGAAAAGGAAGTTAAATCAGAAACAATAACCAAGCGAGTGTTGTCTCCAGAAGTAATTAAAGATATTATTGAGTCTATTCCTAGTCCTGCCGCAATCTCTTTTCTTATCAAGGATACTGGCGTAAAGTACAACTACTATATGATGAATAGTGCTGACAATGCAGGTAATTATAATACAGACTACAAAAAAGCACTTAATTTAGGTATTTATAGTACAGACTTAGGATATGCCAATATCTACGAGCAGTCGCAAGATGCTGTTACCCTCGTCACGGCGGTGCGTGATATGGCTGATGGACTTGATATCGGGAGATTTTTTGACTTTGAAAACCTCAGAAAGCTGGTGAGGAGCAATAGCAAAAACTTAGATAAGCTACGAGAAGAAACAGCTATCAACTTGCAAAGAATGACTGAACATTTACAGGAAAATGACCGTACTGATATGACGGTACTTATTTTGACAGGTGGCTGGATAGAATCTTTGTATTTGACTTGCAAAGTAGCAAAAATAAAAACAAATGAAGAGTTGACTTCTCTTATTGCAGAACAAAAGATTACGCTAGACCAGATTATTTTGCTTATTGAACACTATGAAGCATCTCCAAAAATGAAAACTTTAAGAGAAGAGCTTGTAGCACTTGACAAAATCTATGCAGGCATTGAAGTAAAAATCATTGCAAGTAAGTCTAGAAAAGTAGAAAAAAATGGCGTAATTTCTGTGGAACAGACTAGTAAAACAGAAGTAAAAATGAAACCTGGTGATTTAGATGCTATTTTAGCACAGGTTACGCTTATTCGTGATAATATTATCAAAAAATAAGCTCCTAAAAAATGTATTATTAAAACTTAGCACGGTTTTAGTAATACATTGAAAGTTGGGTATAAACTCAACCTACATTTTAAATATTAACATAAATTTTATAATCTCAAAAAAATGAAAAAAATAGGATATGCTTTTGCAATGATAGTAGCATTATTTGCAGTAACAAATAATGTTATTGCACAGTGTGATGTTACGAGCTACACTTCTAAATGTGTGGAAAAATTGAAGCCACAAAGCTACCGTTTCGTGAAAAGCTATAAAGTTGATTTTCAGAAAGGGAAGGTAAATGACGTGGAATATTCGTATGTATTCAGTCGTGGAAATACTTACTTGATTACTCTTTCTAATGGAGATGCGAAGACTCAAGGTTTGAGATTCACTTTGCTTGATACAGACAAAAAGGCAGTTGCATCAAGTTACAATGATGAAAATAAAACATTTTCTTCTGCAGTGCAGTTGAAATGTCAGAGAACTGGTGTTTATTATCTTAGATACAGCCACGACAAGACAAGTAATTATTGTGGTGCTAGTGTTATTGGTATGAAAAGACAATAACATTATCTAACTAATCTTTGTTTGATTTGTCAGATATTATAGAACGAACCAAATAAAGCAGAAATACAAATTTCTGCTTTATTTGGTTATGCTTACTTTAAACATACTTAAACCATTTTACCTCTTTTATGATTTTTTCTATGAAAAAAATACTCGTTAGTTTCTCTCTTGTTTTTTTATTGTTTTCTTGCAAAGAAGAAGTAAAAGACAAACCTAAAGTTGAAGGCAACAAAGTGGTTGTAAAAATTGATTTTAAAGCATTAGAAGCTGTGCCTAATCCTATTGAAATAGCCTCTTTGATGAAAGATATTGGCATTGCTTATGACCAAAACTACATAAATCACGTGGATAATATTTCTAAATATGATACAGATTTTAAGAAAGCACTTAATTTGGGTATTTATAGTACAGATTTGGGCTATGCCAATATCTATGACCAAAGTCAGGAAAGTATCAACTGTATTACGGCTATCAGAGAACTTTCACAAGGGTTAAAAATTGACTCTTATTTTGATTTTGATAACGTCAAAAAAGCCATAGACCAACGAGATAACCCACAAGAACTTTTGAAAGTTACCCTTACTAATCTTCAAAAAATCAATGAAGGATTAGACGAGGAAGACAGAGGAGATGTAACGCTTTTTATTATCACTGGTGGCTGGATAGAAGCTTTGCATCTTAGCTGTACAGCAGCAAAGGCAAAGGGTAAAACAGAATTATTAGAAAAAATTGCTGACCAAAAAATTGCTTTAAAGCAGCTAATTGATATTTTGGACAAAAACAAAGATAAAAATACACATCTTGCGCAACTAAGAACAGATTTGGACGAAATAGTAGCAGCTTATGCCTCTGTCAATATTGAAAGTATAGAAAAAGCTAAACCTGCACCAACCAAACAAGAAGGTGATATAATAGTAATTGACCAAAAAAATATAGAAACAAAAATAAGTTTTACGCCAGAAGACCTAAATAAAATTATTACTGCAGTAGATAAAATGCGTGCAAAAATAATTGGATAACTATTGTAACTGACAAAAATAAGATGCAACTAACGTAGTTTATTTTTGTTCAATTTTATCAAGAACTTATTAACATTTAATAATATATATATCTTATGAAACATCCTCTTAACGTTGTAAAATCAGTGCTTGTGATTATGTTTTTGTTCTTCACTTTTGGTGCTTACGCACAATGTGATGTGACTAAATATACTGACAAGTGTGTTGAAAAACTAAAGCCAGCAGGCTTCAGGTATCTAAAAAGCTATAAAATAGATACACAAAATGGCAAAAAAGCAGTTGTAGATTATGCTTATGTACTTAGTGCGGGCATTACTTACATTATTACACTTTCTTCTACGGACACAAAGGGTTTGTTTGTAAGACTGCTAGACTCACAGAAAAAGGAAATTGTAAGCAGTTATAACGGTTCACAATTTTTCCCTGCTGTACAGATAAAAGCACAAAAAACGGGTATTTACTACTTCTCTTATGCTTTCAAAGATTCTAAAACACACTGTGGAGCAAGTGTCTTAGGACTTAAAAGATAATAAAAAGAAAAAATATCTATACAAAAAACGCAATAAATATTAATATTTATTGCGTTTTTTTTTGGCGGGGGAAAGGGTTGTTTTGGAAGTTTTATTTTTTGATTATGAGTGTATCTGCCCATTTTCTTTTTTCGTTCCCGCCCCAAATGAACGCAGATAAGTATATTTTATCATCATTGGGCTGATAATTAACAGTTAATTTATTTTCGTAATTTGGGTCTTTTCCATCATAATAGCAAATAAGGCTGTCATAGGTTTTTTCTTGTATAAAAACTTCAATTATTGGCAACCAAAGTACTATTTTAGAGATTTTTATTTGTTTTCCTCTGTTATCAGTTGTTGCATGTCCTAGTGTATATTCTCTGTAAATCAGTCCATTACTAAACTTTTTTTCTACCTCTGCTTCATTATTAACAAATATAAAATCTAAACCTAAAAAAACGCCAAATCCAAAAACAAACACCATTCCCACAATACTAATAATTTTTAAATACTTATTCTTTTGGAAATTTAACCACCATAAAATAACCGAAATAAAAAG
>JAYVHJ010000147.1:0-8101 GCA_043771315.1 Raineyaceae bacterium | reverse complement strand
AGATTAAAAGAAATATTAACTTGCTCAAATATAAATATCTTTTTAAGTTCCTACAAGATACCAATAGTTACAAAAAAGTAAACCAACAGTTATTATGATGACAACCATAGGCGACAAAATAAAATTTTGGAAGCAATTTAGAGATTATACACAAGCAGATATGGCGGAAAAATTGAATATTTCTATTACAGCTTATGCCAAAATAGAGCAAAATAAAACTGATGTCAATTATTCAAGGTTGGAGCAAATAGCAAAAGTGTTAGATATTTCTATGGCAGACCTAGTAAGTGTGAATGATAAACCTAGTTATTATCTTAATCAAAATAGCCAAAATGGTACTTATGGAGGTATGATAGTAACTAATCAAATTGATACTTCAAAATTAGATACAAGAATAAATGAGGTAGAAAAAGAAATGAAAGATTTTAAAGATGAAGTATTAGCATCTGTCAAAGAGTTAATACAAACCATAAAAAAAGACAAATAAGACCTACCTTATGAACACTTGGGACAGCCAAAGATGAATTAAAGATTTTAATAGAATTGATATACAGTTTAACAGTCAGGTTTATTTTTAGGGAATAGTAAGAAGGATTTGCACAAAATTATCTTTGAAAGCACGCTCAACATAATTAAAAATTCATAGGTTTTAGTTGTTCAACTACAAATACCACAAAAAATTGCTTATATTTGCGCTACGATGAAACAACAAACTTTCATCACTATTTTTTTATGCCAATAGAACTAATTATTTTGCTTTTTCTGACTGGGATTTTGGGAGGTTTTTTGGCTGGGCTTACAGGTGTGGGCGGAAATATGATTTTTATTCCTGTCCTTGATTTTGTGCTACAACAAATGGGACTGAACACAGATAAAGAACTTCTTGTAAAAATAATTATTGCTAACTCATTGTGTATTACTGTTTGTACAGGTTCTTTGGTAAGTTTTAGGCAATACAAAATGGGTAATTATTTTCCAAAAGAAATTTTACTCACTGCTTTTTTGGGTATAATCACTTCTTTATCAATGAGTTATTTGATAAAAACAGGTAATTGGTATTCAAAAGAAACTTTTAATTATGTATTTATTTGTATGCTTATTCCTTTCATTATTAAGCTATTATCTGACATTAATAAAGAAAATAAGCAAACACTACAACTTGATTTAACCAATATTTCAACAGAAAAAACAACAGAAAACCTACAAAGTAATCTACCAAAAAACGAAATTAAAGACCGTTCTTTTCTCATTACTGGTGCGTTTGTGGGTATGATAACAGCACTTTCTGGGCTTGGAGGCGGTATTTTGATGATTCCTATGTTTACAGATATTCTCAAAATACCTATCAAAAAAGCAAGTGCTATTTCTAGTGGTGTGATACCACTTTTGTCGTTTCCAATTTGTATGATGTATCTTTTTTTTAGTGATATTCATTCAAAAAGTGTCTTTCAAATAGGTTACGTGGATATTCGTTTGATATTGCCTATTGTTGTGGGGGCAGTTTTTTCTACGCAATGGGGCGTAAAAGCAGCACAAAAAACATCTCCCAAAGTTATTAGAATAGTATTTGCATCACTTGTAATGATTATTTTTGTAAAAATGGCTTACGAAATAATTATGAATGCTTAATTGAGAATGAATACAACCTAATATATTTGAAAGTTTAAAATTTAATTTCGCTGATAAATCCCTTTTTGCGTGGTAATTTTATATTCACGAGCCAACAAAGGCATTTTTTGGAAGATTTTTGGAAGAAGATTTTGTTTATCTACAATGATTTGGGGCATATCTTTTTTAAAATTATTATAAATTTCTGTCAAAACGAAATAATCATCTAACTTATCAAAATGGCGGCTAGAAAGTTGTGCATTGAGGTAGGGCGTAGCGAGTGAAGCATAACGGTAGGCACTCAAATCACTACCCAAAACAAGTATTTTCTTGTTTTTCAAGAGATTAGCTTGCATTTTGTTGTCTTCTGAAATAATTTCTCCACGCAAAAAATAAGTATATTCTTCTGGCAAAATCTTCAAAATAATACTTGTTGTTCCTATCAAACTGGCTACAAAAATAAGTATCATTACTGTTTCTGCAATAAACCATTTTTGCGCCCCCAAAAAGTAAAAAGAGCCAAAAAATACTATCACAGGTAAGAAAATATAAAAATTCATTCCACTGAAAATAGACCCCAAAAGCAAAGAAAGGCACATATTTAGCAAAGTCAAGAACATAATTTGCTGACATCTTAGCTGATAATTGGTATAACGGTTGCTTTGCAAAATCATCAAAAAACCCAAAATAATCAGCGTAGTAGGCACAATAAGCACCAAAAGTATACTAGACGTAGCCAAATAATGCATATTTCCCAGAAAAAACATACTCAAAATACCATTTACAATAAAATCTTTTTCTCCTCCCACTACAAAAAACAAGCTCAAAATAAGCAGAAAGGGTAGTAAAAACGCAAAAAACATCAAAATATAATCTCTTGCTTTTGTGCCTGTAAAGACCGCAAACACAAATAAAGGTAGTAAAAGCAATATAAAAAGTGGCAAATAAAACATTACCGCAAGCCCCAAATAAAAACCAATTTCAAAAGCCTGACTTTTGCTTACATTTTCGTTGAGATGCAAGAAAATATGCCTTATACTCAAAATAATGAAGGTTGTAGCCATCATCATAGGTGAGAGAATTAGCCAATCTAAAAACAAATTGGAAAGAATCAGGTACAAAAAAAGTGGTATCAGTGTTCTTTCTTCATATATTTTAGCACGAATAAAAGTGCTATTTAGTATAAATCCTTGCATAAAAACCAAAATAGCTGCCAAAATATGCAAAGGAAGTATGTTTTTGCCAAAACTACTACCCAAAAGCCAATAGACAAGTGCAGAAAGTGGGCTGGTGTCGTCCCAAATGCTGATATAAGGCATAAAGCCCTCCTGCATACGCTCTGCAAGTGCAAGCCATTGAATTTCTGGGATAAGTAAAGGTACATTATTCCACAAAAACAAACCACGAAGCAAGCAAAACAATACAAAAAGCATCAGCATACGCCCAATAGCATTGATTTTGAAGAAGGCAACCATAAATAATTAGAAATTTTTAATTAGGAATTAGGAATCAATACAAAATATTGGTAATCATATACTTAAAATATCTCTTCTACTTCTACCAAACCTTCTGCATTGATAGCGTGTAGATGCACTTTTTTGAGTTCATTGATGAGCAAAGGGTCGTATTTTGCCACCACACGAATATAATTTTCTGTAAAACCCTCCATCAAATTATTTTCTATTGATTTTTCAAACAAAACAGTTGCTGTTTTATTAAGATTTTCCTCATAGAATTTCCTGCGCTTTTTTTCTGATAAAATATGTAGCATTTTAGACCTTTCTGCTCTTGTGTGTGCAGGGACGACAACCGCCAAATTTTCTTTACTAATATCTGCAGCGTAGGTATTTTCTCGTTCAGAATACGTAAAAACGTGCAAATAAGAAATATCTAACTCATTCAAAAAGTTGTAAGTATCTAAAAAATCCTCATCAGTTTCGTCAGGGAAACCCACAATTACATCAACACCAATACAACAATTAGGCATCAAAGATTTGATTTTGTTCACACGCTCCACATATAGCTCACGCATATACCTACGGCGCATAAGTTTGAGAATTTTGTTGCTTCCAGACTGCAAAGGAATATGAAAATGTGGCACAAAACGCTTAGAATCAGCCACAAACTCAATAATTTCATTAGTGAGGAGATTTGGCTCAATAGAAGAAATACGCAAGCGTTCTATTCCTTCAATATTGTCTATTTGTCGCACCAAATCAACAAAATACTCTTCTCTTTTGCCTTCAATAATCCCAAAATCACCAATATTTACGCCAGTCAAAACTACTTCTTTTGTATCTGTTTTAGCTATTTCTTGGGCAGAAAGTAATATATTTTCAATGGTATTGCTACGACTTTTGCCACGAGCAAGCGGAATGGTACAAAAAGAACAATTATAATTACAACCATCTTGCACCTTCAAAAAAGTGCGTGTACGGTCACCAAATGAATACGCATCATTAAAAGAAGTATTTGCGGTTTTAATGTCAGAGGCAAATATTTGTGCTTGTGGTTTGCGCACAAAACCATCTAACAAATCTATCAATTGGAATTTTTCTGCTGCGCCCAAAACTGCATCAACACCTTCTATTTCAGCTATTTCTTGTGGTTTTAGTTGTGCATAACAGCCAATAATAGTAACAAAAGCATCAGGCGAGATTTTGCGTGCTTCTTTTACAATTTTCTTACATTTTTTGTCTGCATTTTCAGTAACAGAACAAGTATTGATGATAAAAATATCAGGTTTTTCTGTAAACTCCACTTTTTCATAGCCTTTTTTCTCAAACATACGTGAGATAGAAGAGGTTTCAGAAAAGTTTAGTTTGCAACCAAGCGTGTAAAAAGCGACTTTTTTCATCTTAAATTCATTATTTTATTTATTTCAAGATGCAAAAGTACAGTTTTTTTAGGGGAAATACAAATGTAAGGTTAGTAGTGTTAAAGATGTAATACTTTTTATGTCAGACTTTGTAGCCAAACTATTTAACACTACCAAACTATTTCATTTTTGATAAAATACAACACTTTCACTTTTCACTTCCAAAAATGCCTTTTCTCCGCAAATAAGGGCATAATTTTCTTCTTCGTGTCCTGTCGGAAAATTATAAGCCACAGGAAAACTGTATTCTGCTACAATATCTCTAACTATATCATATTCAGGTTTGTCAAAAGGTGGGTCTTCTGGTTTTGATTTGGATATTTGCCCAATAATTAGCCCTGTGAGGTTATCAAACATACCTGCACGCTTGTATTGATGCAACATTCTATCCAAATTATACAAATATTCTCCTACATCTTCCAAAAATAAAATTTTGTTTTGTGTATTTATTTGTGTTGGTGTGCCTATTTGCGTGGCAATAAGGCAAATATTTCCACCCACAAGCATAGCATTTGCAATGCCGTTTCTATTGTATTGATGCGGTTTTAGGATAAGATTTTCTGTAGAATTTTCTCTAGAATTATCTTCAAAATCTCCAAACAGACATTTTCTTAATCTTTCCAAACTTTCTGGTGTATTTTTGGGGAACATTGCAGGCATAGGAGCGTGTAAAGACATTATTTCTAATGAAAGTAGTTTTGCAAGAAGCACCGTAACATCACTAAAACCTACTAGCCATTTTGGTTGTTGCAAAAATTTTGTAAAATCAAGTTTATCAACGTATTGTACACACCCATAACCACCACGAGCGCATAAAATAGCTTTGATTTCCCTGTTGTCCAACATTTCTTGCAAATCTTCTTGTCTTTGGTTTGCCGTACCAGAAAATTGATAATATTCTCCAAATAGATGCTTAGAAAGCACTATTTCAAGTCCCCAACTTTCTAATAATTGAATAGCAAAAGTAATTTCTTGTTGCGTGATGCGTTTTGCAGGTGCTATAATGCCTATTTTATTGCCTTTTTGTAAGTAGTGTGGTTTTTGCATAAGAAATAATTAAATGAAATATTGTTAATTAAAATAGAACTTTAATAATATTTTTTTGTACTATTTTAAGAATATTTTGAAATTTTTGTAGGAAATATCATTTTTTCTGTTTTAATTTGCATCAAAGAAAACGTAAAGAAAAGCCAATGGAAATAAAATTATACCAATTAACTAAAACCAATTTTTTTAACTTCTAAATTTATAAATAAATGTTGGAATACGCAAAAATTATCCTTGAAAAGGTAAGTTTTGACAAAGGATTATTTGAAAAGGAATTGAAAAAAGCAATAGACACATTAGAAAAAACGGAAGTAAAAACCTTGTGCGACTGGTGCTACCAGCAATTTTTTCAGTATCTCACCATCCTAAACAAATATTTCAGAAAATTACGTACTGCTTATTAAAACTATCTCTAACCTGTGCTTTGCGCAGGTTTTTAGTTTTTATACCAAATTGGGATATGTGCTTTTTTTTCGTAAATTTAAGCAAAAATAAGCTAAAAACTTACCGAAAGTTTCCAACTTTTGGCAAGTTAGCTCATAAATACAAAATAATTGAATAATGAAAGGTAGAAAAATTCAGAATTATATCATTGGTGATAAAATTGGAGAAGGCGGAATGGGAACGGTACATTTTGCTACACATACTTTTCTTACAGAAAGAAAACTTGTTGTAAAAATTCTCAATAGTGCACTTACCACCAATCCGCATATACAAGAGCGTTTCAAAAATGAAGCAGTTATTTTAGCGCAACTCCAACACCCTAATATTGTGCGTTTGGTGGATTTTTTTATGGAAGGTAATGAGTCTTTTATGATAATGGATTATGCAGAAGGAATACCATTAGACGAGATTATCAAAAAAAATGGAAAAATTCCTGAAACGCAAGCAAAAGATTTATTAAGGCAAATTGCAGACGGCATTGCACACGCACATAGCAAAGGCATTGCACATAGAGATATAAAACCTGCTAATTTTATTGTTAGTACAGATAATCAAGTAAAAATATTAGATTTTGGTATTGCTAAAATCTTGGCGGAAGAGTCCAGAAACCTCACTAAAACAGGTATGCGTATGGGTTCTTTGTATTTTATGAGTCCTGAACAGGTACGTGGCGACAAAGATATTTCGCACCGTACTGACATTTACTCGTTGGGGCTTATGTACTACGTGATGCTTACAGGCGAGTATCCACTGGAAAGTCTCACTTCCGAATACATTATTTATGATACTATTGTCAATAAAGATTTTATTGATATGAATAAATTAGTTGGTATTTCTGATTTGTCTAAAAATATTATTAAGAAATGTCTTCAACGTAATCCACAAGACCGTTTTGCGACAGCCTTAGAAATTTCTAAACTGATTACGGAAAGTGAAATTATTACTTCCAGTAATAATTCTAGTAATAATTTATTTTCTGATGCTATTCTACAAGAAGAAAACCGCCTTATTATACCAAAAAACGAACCCAATACCGTAAAAAGTGAGGGTGTGAAAAATATTACTCCTAGTAATATGTCTGATAATTCACACAATAATTCTAATAATATTTCAGCAGAAGAACAACTTAAACCTTCTATTTTTGGTACAAAAATGTTGGTTGGCGTGTTGATTTTGTTTGTGATTGGTTTTGCAGTGTATAGTAGTGGACTTTTTGACCATCTTCTCAACAAGTACACCAATAAAACAGGCGAAACAAACACAGAATCAGAACTTACACGCAATTATTCTAATAAATATGTGATTGCAGCAGGGTTAAATTTGCGTTCCAATGCCTCAAAATCTGGGAATATTTTGCATACAATTACGTATGGTGAAAAAGTGGGCGTTATTGAGCGTGTAGGAGAATGGTCAAAAGTGCTTTATAAAGGTACAGAAGGCTATGTTTTTAGTGCTTATTTGGGTGAAGAAATGAAACCTTTGTACCAAATTCAGGCGAAAAAAACTGCTTTTTATAGTGAGCCAAATATCTATACTGAAACTGGTTCGTACTTGGTTTATGGTGATTTTGTGGTGATAGAACGCAGTGAGGCAGGTTTTGCTTATGTAAATTTTAATGGAACAACAGGCTGGCTCGTGGAAAGTGATTTGATGAGAGTAAAGTAAAAATCAATAAAAAAATAATTATAAAATTTCTCTTCAAAATAAACAGAATCTAATTTTGATTAGTATATTGCACTACTTTAATTTTATACCTAAGAAGTTGCAGAATTATTCTGTCTAAAACCTAACTAAAAATTTTACTAAGCCACTTTTCTAAGTCAAAACAACCAAAAAATTATGAGTGAGGAAATACTAGAAGCCCTAACCAAACTGTTTGCCCTGACCACAATGCAAGAAGGTGGCACATCTGAAACAGAAAAAGAATTTGTTTTAAATTACTTCAAGACGCAACTTACTGTAGATGCTATTCCTACTTATATCCTTAAATATGAAGAAGCAGCAGCAGAATTTGGCGCAAAAAAAGAACGTAGAAACAAAGATAAAGAAGATGTAGCTGTTGCAGAACTTGACGAAGAAGAAAAAATACCTACAGAAGAAGAATTAGATAGGGCTTTTCAGAAG
>JAYVHJ010000146.1:0-3090 GCA_043771315.1 Raineyaceae bacterium | reverse complement strand
TGGCGGATTAGCCATTATAATATCAAAATCAAAGTTTTTAAAGCCTGTTTTTTTGTCAGTTTTGAGGTTTTCAAGGTTTTCAAAACCCTTTCCGTATTGTTTTTTCCAGTCTTTACGGTTGTAAAAATCCAGTTCCCAACGTTCATAATCAATGCTATTCATTTGGAGGACGTTAGTTTCTCCATCACCTGCAATAAGGTTAAGTGTTCTTCCTACTCTTACTGCTTTTTCGTCAAAATCAATTCCAAAGACTTTTTCACGAACATAATTTATTTGTCCTTCTGTTTTCTCACCAGTCGTAAAGCCCATTTTCCATTTTGGGTTTATTTGTTGCCAAACGTGGAAAATAGTATGCACAGGAAAGCCACAACTTCCTGCGGCTGTGTCTATCATATACTCGTGTTCTTGTGGGTTGAGCATTTTGACACACATATCAATCACATAACGAGGAGTAAAATATTGTCCTTTATCTCCTTTAGAATCTTTGTTGATAAGGTATTCAAAAGCCTCATCAACAATTTCAAGATTAGAATTAAAAAGTTTTACATCTTGCAAATACGACACGCAAGTTTGCAAGTGAGTATCTGTAAGTTTTATTTTGTCGTCTGACTGAAAAATGCCGTGCCATTTTAGTTTAGCTTTCTCAAAAAGTGCATCAATTTGATTTTTTGTGTCTGCTTCTACGCCTGTATCTTTAAATTCAGTTTCTTTAAAGTTTTTATAGACATTTTCATAAAAACGTTTGATAGTTTTCTCGTTGTCTGTAAGTGTGGGAGGTTCTTGTTTTGCGTTGAGTTTTGCAATAAATTCCGCAATTTCTTTAAATTCAATATCTGGGTTATTTTCAATGAAATTAAAAAGTTTATCTTTGTCTTTTCCTTTTTCATTTTCATCAAAAAGTTTAGAGAAAATAAGTTTAAACGCTTCCTCAAAAACATCAACTCCTGCATTTGCAAGTACTTCATCTTCAAATTCTTCAATAATTCTTTTGAGAGATTTATCTTTTAATTTGTCTTTTGCAATAAGTTCTAGGATAGTAAAACGAATAGCAAAAACGTCTTTCAATGTCTGAAAATACGTAGGAATGACAGGAATTAAGTCAAATGTATTAGGTTCTTTCCTATGATAAAACTCTATTTGTTCTCCGTTTGTCCAGACACCAATAGGCGCACCTGTACCATTACAATAAGATTTTAATTGTTCTTTTCCTTCTTTTTGCTTGGGCTTTTTGAGTTCAACAATGATGTAGGGAATATCTTTTTCTTTGGCATAAATGACAATATCCGCTCTTTTAGAATTATCACCACCAAACTGTACAGGGTATTCAATTTGAAATTTATTGATAGGATAATGGTATTCGTTGATTAGTTTATCCAAATACAACTGTCTTACAATTTCTTCAGGCGTAAGTACTATTTCTTTGGCACGTACAAGGCATTTTACCTTATAAATATTTTTCCCTTTTTTATCTTGTGAGGTGATGATTTGGCTTTCCAAATTATCTATTGCTTTTTGGCTAAACTCTGTTAGTTTGTAGTTAGAATCTTTGAGGATTTGCTGAATAGTCATATTTTTGGGTTGAGATAATTTTAGTGTGCAAAGATATAAAAAAATAGTTTATTGTTGTGTTAATTATCAAAAATAGAGAAGTGCCTTCTGGTGATGTGCAAGCTGTTACTAAGTCTGGTTGTACCATAAGAGAAAGACCAACAGTTAGAAGTGAGCAAACGGATTTTGTGCCAAGATGGGAAATGATGCAGGTATTAGCAAAAACGAATGTTTATCAGAAAATAGAAGATAAAAGCGGTTATTGGTACAAAATCTCCTACAAAGGCAAAGTAGGTTATTGTTTTGGTGGTTTTATGAAAGTGAATTTTTAAGTCTGATTTTCAGCTTTTTATGTTAATTATCAATAGCGCAGGGTTTTATACCCTGCGCACATTAAGGCTTTGGTTATCAATAATTTACGTATTTAACAAAAATAAATAACTTCAATAAATATGCAAAAATTTTATTTCCTTCTATTTCTTTATTTCCTTCATACACAAGGATATACGACTGCACAGGCGCAAAAAATTGATAGAATTATTGAGCCTTTGCAAGAGAAAAAATACCCAAAAGCAAAGAGTAATCTAGAGAAAATGCAAAAAGATTACCCTGCAGACCCTATTTATTTTTTAGGTGCTGGGCTTTTTTATGCAGATGCCTTAAATCCTGATTATGAACCTTTTACGGCTTTCAAAAACCTCAAAGAAGCTAAAAATAAATGGCAAAATCTGGAACTAAAGAAAATTCAAAAACTCGCTGAAAACGACAAAATTGATACTGTTTTTATTTCCAATAATATCAACACGCTTTTAGATAATGAACTTCAAAAAGCTATTCAGAACGCTAAAATAGAAGATTTAAGAAAATATACAGAGCAGTTTGCAGGCACGCCACAAGCCCTAAAAGCAGAAGAAAATATGTATTTGGTGGCTTTTGCGGAAGCAGAAAAAACAAATACCATACTTGGATATGAGATTTTTACGCAAAAATACGCCAAAGCACCACAAATAAAGCAGGCAACAGACAAAATTCACGACTTATCTTTTGCACAAGCGCAAGCAACACATACGCCTGAGAGTTATCAAATATTTGTACAAAAATACCCCAATGTGCCCCAAATAGCCAAAGCCATAGCAATAGGCGCAAAACTTACTTACGAAATTTGGACAAAAAGTAATACTAGAGAAGATTTAAGTAATTTTATTGCCTCGCACCCAAATAGTCCGCACCTACAAGAAGCACAAAACAGGCTTGAAAACTCGTATTTTAAGGAGAAAAAGATATTGGTAGAAGGAGACAAAAGAGCGTTCCCTATTATAACTTTTGAAGTTTTTATGGATTTATATGTTGATGATATAGAAAAAAAAACTGTTAGATATTTTATGGATATTGTTTTTCTTCCATTCGTCAAAGATAGCAACATAGGAGAAAACACAGAATGTTTTAAGAGTATGTTTAGAAACTATTTCTTTTTAAAAGTGATTTAAAATCATACTTATAAAAGCTAATTTTATCATCACAACGGCATTTTCTGTTTTTTTC
>JAYVHJ010000145.1:0-12358 GCA_043771315.1 Raineyaceae bacterium | reverse complement strand
CTTGCAATGGCGTTAGAAATAGGACGAAAAGCAAGCAAATCAAGGTAAAAAGTAGCCACATCTTTCATTTCTGACTCTTTCCATTGGCGTTCTAGCCTTGCGAGTGCGCTTTTGCTAATAGAACAAGTAGTGCTATGCTTAAAAAGTAGTACAGGTTGTTCCAAAGACTGTTTTTTTATTTCTTCTAATTGTGCAATATCTTGCAGATTTATCCAATTCATTTTTAATTTGTTTTTATTTTTTAACACTAAGAAATACAAAAATTTGGAATTTAAGGAAGGCTTCGCTTAAAGCGAAGTCTTCCTTTTTCATTAATACAATGATTATCAATGTTATGTATTTAATTCATAACTTATAATTCATAACTTATAATTCATAACTCACAACTATTCTAAATTCATCAAATCTTCAATTTCCTCTGCTTCTAGCGGGATATTTTTCATTAAATCTTTGTTTCCTTTTTTGGTAATCAAGATGTCGTTTTCTAAACGAATACCCAATTTTTCTTCTCTAATATAAATACCTGGTTCACAGGTAAATACCATTCCAGCCTCAAATTTGCGGTTTCTGTTGCCAACATCGTGGACGTCTAATCCCAAATGATGGGACGTTCCGTGCATAAAATATTTTTTGTATGCAGGCATTCTTTTATCCTCATTTTCTACTTCCACAAGTTTCAAAAGTTTGAGGTCAATGAGTTCTTTTGTCATCATCTCGCCCACTTCTTTATGATAATCAGCAATAACATTTCCTACTTTTAGCAATGCTGTTGCGCCTTTCATTACACGCAAAACGGCATTATAAACATCTTTTTGACGTTTGGTAAATTTGCCACTTACAGGCAAACATCTAGTCAAATCAGAGGCATAATTAGCGTATTCTGCTGCCACATCAAGCAAAATAACATCTCCTTTTTTGCATTGTTGGTTATTAGCAATATAATGTAATACGCAAGCATTAGCACCAGAAGCAATAATTGGCGTATAAGCAAAACCACGAGAACGGTTACGCAAAAACTCGTGAGAAAGTTCTGCCTCAATTTCGTATTCCCAAACATCAGGCTTAACAAAATTCAAAAGTCTTCTAAAACCTTTCTCCGTAATGTCGCAAGCCGTTTGGATTTGCTCCACTTCTAAAGCGGATTTTGTGGCACGCAAATACGTCATCACAGGCGCAAGGCGTTTGTAGGTATGTAGAGGGTATTTTTCTTTGCAGAATTTCAAAAAACGTGCTTCACGAGTTTCTACTTCAATAGTTGCTCTAAGATGTTCATTTGTAGGCAAATACACATTTTCAGCATCAGTCATCAACATATTAAAAACTCTAGGAAAATCAGTCAGCCAATAAACTGTTTTGATGCCAGAGGCTTCTGTAGCCTGTGTTTTTGAGTATTTGTGTCCTTCCCAAATAGCAATTTCTTCACTTGTTTCTTTGACAAAAAGCACTTCTCTATTTTCTTTTTCTTTTGCATCAGGGAAAACCAGCAAAATAGTTTCTTCTTGGTCTATGCCACAAAGATAAAAAAGGTCGTTATTTTGCCTAAATGGCATAGTTCCATCTGCATTGGTAGGCATTATGTCGTTAGAATTGAAAACGGCAATGGAATTATTATGTAATTCTTTGGCTAATCTTTTGCGGTTTTCTACAAAAAGGTCGGCACTAATTGGCAAATATTTGGTATTCATAAGATAAGAATGTGAGCTGTCAATGTTGAATAACGCCAAATTAAGTATTTTTATTGTAGAATACCAATAATAGCAGAAAATATTTTAATGATATTTTTCAAAAAACATTTTGTATTTTTTTTTATCAGTTGTTTTATGTAAGTTTGCACAAGTTTAAAAATAAAAAAATGTTAATAGAAACTGAAAAAATAATAACTAAAAAACTTATAAATCCAAATAAATTACCATTTTTACAATTTCAAATATTAAAAGTATTTATGCACCAACCAAACCCAAGTCTTGACCAATTTGTCAGTAAACTACAAGAAAAAATTGAGCTAAAATTAGGATTATATATGAAATAGCAAATATCTAAAATCATAAAATTTCAGTTATAATTCTTTACATAAATAAAAAAAATGAAACTAATAAAAATATTTATAATCCTTCTTATCACGGTTTTTATCTTAGCAATTGTCAAAAGTGGCTATGATTTGTTTGTTTTTGATGATAATCTTGCCAAAGATTTGAACATTGTAGAAATCAGCCAAAAATCAAAAATCACGAGTCAAATCTTGTTTTTAAGTATTCCTGTTGCTACGGCTTTTGCTTGTGGTTTGCTTTCTGTGATGCTGGTGGGCTTTCTTTCTGCCAAAAATAGAGAACTTAAAGAGAAAAGAAATATCAAAACCTCTGCTGAAAATAAAGGTCAAAATGGTGATTTGAGCAGTAATGATTTTTTCAAAACAAAAGATTTGACAACTATTCAATCCATTGTTACTAATAATAAAGAAAGCAAAACAAAATTATATGAGAAAATACTTTCAGCCGTTTGTGATGAACTAAAAGCCTCACAAGGAGCAATTTATCTTTATAATAAGCCTGAACAAAAACTAATATTTGCAGTGGGTTATGCTTA
Organism: Raineyaceae bacterium; assembly: GCA_043771315.1. GTDB lineage: Bacteria > Bacteroidota > Bacteroidia > Cytophagales > Thermonemataceae > JANYGM01. The sequence goes on along the minus strand of JAYVHJ010000145.1, from coordinate 9,775 downwards.
TTATAAGCCAGAAACAAAAGAAGAGGGCTATGAACTTGGAGAAGGAATTATTGGACAAGTAGCAAAAGATGCTAAAACACTCATTATCAATACTGTACCAGAAGGTTATGTAAAAATAATTTCGGGTTTGGGAGCAGCAACACCCACAAACCTAATGCTTGTGCCTATCAAAAATGTTATCAATGATAATTTTGGTGTGATAGAAATAGCTAGTTTTACTCCATTTGAAGAGTATCAACGCAATTTTGTAGAAAAAGTAGCAGAAATTATATTTGAATTATTAGACTAAGTAATTGTGAATTTTAAATTGTGAATGAATACAAAATAAAGTAAAAAATTTTTCTGAACTTTCAAAAAAACTGCAAAAAAATTTGTAAATACTAAAAAAAGTGTTACCTTTGCGCTCTATTTATTCAATTTATAACAAATACTCAAATGTACGCAATCGTAGAAATTGCAGGTCAGCAATTCAAAGTTACAAAAGACCAATACCTTTATACTCACCGTTTAGGGGACGAAGTTGGCGCTGACGTGAAATTTGACAAGGTAATGCTTGTTGATAACGACGGTAATATTACCATTGGCGCACCTGTTATTGCAGGAGCTAGCGTGTCTGGAAAAATCCTAGAACACCTCAAAGGAGACAAAGTAATTGTCTTCAAAAAGAAACGTAGAAAAGGCTACAAAAAGAAAAACGGTCACCGTCAATCACTTACAAAAGTGCATATTAGCGGTATCAATATCTAATTTCTGTGCAAATCTAATTTGCAAACAGAAGCTTTTAAAAAACTTTCTCTCAATTATTACTCAAAAAATCTGAAATAAACCTAAAAATAGCGTTCAAAAACAGATTTAAAAAATTTTATACAATGGCACATAAGAAAGGGGCTGGTAGCTCAAGAAACGGACGTGAGTCGCATAGCAAACGCCTTGGCGTGAAAGTCTATGGCGGACAAACTTGTATTTCTGGTAATATCATTATCAGACAGCGTGGAACGCAACATCATCCAGGTAAAAATGTTGGAATTGGAAAAGATCACACTCTTTTTGCACTCGTAGCAGGAACTGTACAATTCAAGAAAGGTAAAAACGACCGTTCTTTTGTACACGTTATACCTACAGAAGTAGTTGCACCTGTAACACCTGCAAAAGCTTAGTACAACATTAAAAAACACAAAAAAACCCTCTTGAAAGCAATTTTAAGAGGGTTTTTATTTTTAAGCTAAAAACTTTTATTCTGATTTGATTTTGCAAACATTCTATTATATTTGTGATTGCTGTGCCAGAACAGCAACAACAGAAAGCATATGAAAAGAAACATTTTTTTACTTTTATTTTGTATAATTCACTTTGTCGGTTATGCACAAGATAGTCTTCTTACAGCCAAACAAGAAGCTTTATTAGGAAAATTACGTGATTTCCGCAAACCTAATGGGGAATTTAACCTATATGAAAATCTTTCTCTAAAAGATTATAAACATCCTTTATTAAAAGCACAAATAATACGTTTATTATCCACAAAATGGACTGAAGAGGAGTTAGAAATACTTTCAAAAAGATTTATAACTTTTGAAAATATAGATAGAAATACAAAAACTATTCTCAAACAATATCCACAAAAAAAATATCAGCAAATATATGATAGTCTGGTGTTGAAAGAAAGTAATCATAATAAAAAAAATATTATTAAGGCAGGTGCTAATGTGGTCAGTCAAACTATTTCTTTGGCTGGATTATTATATATGAAAGATGCTATACCATTATTGAAAGAAGGTATAAATAATCCTTACAAACATGATACAATACCAATATATTTATCTTTAGCTCGCATGAAAGTAGAACCCTACTATAGTTTGATAATTCAAAAATATGATAGAGATGTAATATTAGAAAATTACTATAAACAAGATGAAGATTTACGTAAAGAATATCAAAAAAATAATGGTGGGAACATAGGTAAAACTCAGAGAGTGGAACAAGAAATATATACTGCACTTTGGTCAGAAAGTATAGTTGCATATACCTATATAAACACACAAGAAAGTATTAACCAAATAGAAAAATGGTTGTATGTTAAAGGGAAGTATGTTTATGGTTCACCAGGGCATAGAGATATGCAAAAATCTCCAATCATAAATAATGTAGTTTTGGCACTTTTTTATCTTATACACAACACCAATGAAACTGGGGAATTTAAGAAATTCTTTGAAAATAATTTCCAAAGAATAAGTTATAATTTACAAGGCGGAAGTATAACTGATGCTGATATTAAATTTATGCAAGATTATTTTAAAAATAATAAAACAATCTTAAATTTTGATAGATATTAGTTTGCTGATATATATTGCAAACGGGAAGGATTTCGGAAAATAAATGCTGAATAATTAGGAAATAAAAAAGATAAGCATTACCTTTTTTCAATAACCACAAAGAAGAAAGTTATGCTTACCTTAAAAGTCCCTATCATAGAAATTCCGTTGCTAAGATATGGAAAATATCATAATAGATTAGTAACTTTTCAAAAAAGAGCAGAAATAATTTTGCTTTTAGCTGACCAACCCAACCATATTTGCAACGTCAGCAAATAGCGGCAATAGTAGACGTAGATGGAGATATGGTTACTAATCCCATTGAGGAAATTGATTATACAGTAAAAATGCTTGCTGGAATGTTTGAAACAACAACTGCCTAAAAATGAATTTGTAAGTATTTTAGGCTTGTCAGAAGTAATTCTAGTTACCTTCTGACCTTAGCAAATACCAATAATTCCAAGCCTAACAAAATAGTTAGGCTTGGAATTATTTTGTTTATCAATAAATTACTAATTATTTGTTAATTAGAAAAGCATAACCTACTGAAATACCAAGCGTTCTATTGTAGGCTTGAACACCTAAATCATTGTCTGGGTCATTGAAAATATTTACAATGCTGTTTCCGTAACGTACATCAAACGTAACACCATAAAGTACCACACCCACACCAAGTTGCAAACCTAAATCAAATCTCTTGAATAATGCATCATTTTCAGTTCCCAGTTGTATTTTATCTGTCGTACTAGCAGAAGGAATAAGAGAGGAAGAAATAACTGTTCTTATATCTGCATTCATACCAATTCCCAGAGAAGGACCAGCAGTAATGTAAAATTCTGTGTTGTCGTTGCCAAACTTCATTTTAGCCAAGACAGGAATTTCTAAGTAGTTAATATGTAGGTATTCTGTTTGTGTTACTGCACCCATTTTTGTGGTTCTTTTATCTCCTTTTTGGATATAAAGCAGTTCTGGTTGAATAGAAAAGCCACTATTGATACCCAAATCAAAGGCAAGACCCACTTGCGTACTTGTTCTTGGACTTACATCTGTTACATCTTCGCTATAGCCCACACTAGAAATAGTCAGCCCTATTTTAGGTGTAATAGTTACTTGTGCATTACCAGAAAAATACGTACTCAACGCCAAAATCATTGTTAGAAAAACTTTTTTCATCTTTGTTTTATTTTGATATGAATGAATTAAAGTGTAAATGTATTAAATTTCTTATAAAAAAACAATACATTATTTTATAAAAAGTATTTTTTTTGTCATTATTGTAGATTTTTTATACCTTGCCTTCACAAAATTTGCCGTTATAAGAACAAACTAATCTAACAAATTCATCTTCATCTCTATGTCAATAGAAAAAGAACCACAAACGCCACAACCAGAGCGCAGAAGTGTACGTGAGGAAAGCCAAACGGTTTTTCATACAGGAGAATTTCCAGGAAACTTTGAGGCATCAGGCAAAGACCCTGCCATTGAAGTTTTTTCGTATGATGTCAATGAAGCTACTCGTTATGCTTTTGCCTCAATGGAACAACTCAACGCACATATTGACCAAAATCAGCACCTTACGCATTGGATAAATGTAGAGGGTTATGGGAATACGGCTTTTTTACAAAAATTGCAGGAGCGTTTTGGCTTGCATAGTTTGGCGTTAGAAGATGTAGTATCTGTTAATCAACGCCCAAAAGTGGATTACTATGACGGACATTGGTTTATTATCTCAAGAATGTTGTATTTTTATGAGAAAAAACTCATCAACGAACAAATTGCTTTTTTCATTTTTGATAAAATAGTCATTACTATTCAAGATGAATTGGAAGACTGTCTTGACCCTATTAGAGACCGTATTTTGAAAGGTAAAGGGCAAATACGTTCTCAAAGTGCGGCTTATTTGGCGTATGCGTTGATGGACGCTATTGTAGATAATTATTTCCCTATGATAGACGACATTAACCACCGTATGACAGACTTAGAAGAAAGCATTATGCGTGAGCCTATACCTTCTCACGTAAACGAAATTATGAATATCAAGCGTGAAATCATACAAATACGCAAAGCCGCACTTGCGGAAAGGGACAAATTAAACGAACTTTTGCGTAGTGATTACGTTAAAAAAGACGAGAAATTAGAGATGTATTTGCGTGATGCTCAAGACCATAGCATACAAATTGTAGATTTGTTGGAGGCTGAAAAAGAAATTGCTTATAGTTTGATGGACGTTTATATGTCTAATGTTGGTAACAAAACCAATGATATTATGAAGTTTTTGACTTTGACTTCTAGTATTTTTATTCCTCTCACGTTTATTGCAGGGATTTATGGAATGAATTTTTCTAAGGAAGATGAGAGCGGAAAGCCTATTCCAGGTAATATGCCAGAGCTTTATATGCCTTATGGCTACGAGATTGTTTGGGGAGCAATGATACTTATAGGAATTGGAATTACTTTATTTTTCAAGAAAAAGAAATGGCTTTAATTGAAGTGTGAGGTGTGAAGTATAAAACACAAAGTTTATTTCTACTTTTTAATCTCACATCTCAAAAAGTTGCAACACACAGTATATCAAGAATTTATAAAGAATAAAGCTAATGCGACAAGTATCTTACATATTATTGATTTTAATCACAATTTTTTCTTGTAAGAAAAAAGAAATTTCAGCGTATGCTGAATGTGATACTTTTACAAAATTAACAGAATCTGCTACTGTAAACAAATTAGTAGGGTCGTGGACTTGGGCAAGAAGAAGTTGTTATTGGAATCCACAAATAGTAGTTGCGGATAAAAATACTACAATTATTTTCAATGCTAATGCTAGTTTTAGTGTTGTAGAAGATGGAATTACTTTGACGCAAGGTACGTGGAGAATAAAAATTATTGAGGATAAAGTCTGGGAACTTGATTTGAGTGAAGAAAGTGAATATCTTTATGGATATATTCTTTTTTGTAACAACAATGAAGTTTCATTTAATAATAGTGATTCTGACGGTTGTGATTATACATTTATCAAAAAATAGTAAAGTACGAACTTTGAGATACGAATAATATTTGACTTTAAAATTCGTATCTCGTACTTCAAACTTCGTACCCAAGGCTGTGAGGAACTTTTAAAGAAGTAGTATATTTGTGTTTAGGATAACTATACTACTTTAAAAAGATGAAAACAGGCAACACAATTACAACACGAAATTATCCAACAAATTATCATACATTGTGGCGAAGCCCCAAGCAAATTGGATACCTATGGATTAAGCAAAGTTCCTCACAGCCTTGGTTTCAATCTTTTGGAAAGTTTAACAAAAATCTAATCAATTTTTAATTATATTTTTACTATTATGTCTGAAAACGAAAATCCAGAAAAAACAGGCTTTATAAACCTTATTAATGAACATAGCACTACTATTATTGCTATTTGTTTGGGCGTTGCTACTATAATGGGTAGTAACGCAAAAAAACTAGAAAAAAAAGCGCAAAATGACTCTGAAATAGCCCAGCAAAATTTCAAATATATTGAAGATGATGACCAAGATTGTATGGAAAAACTTGACGAACTGGCTATTGCAGCGGAAACATCAGATAATGCCGACGACTCTCTTGATGCTATCAAAACAATTAAATTTTATGAACACCGCAGAGATAGCCTGCATAAGCAGGTGAAAATAGAAGAAGACAACTATAACAAGACTGAAGAAGTGTTTAAACGTCTAGAAAACAAGAAAAGTATCAATGATTTTGCCGAAGTGATTTTGCAAATAAGTATTCTTTTTTCTGCGGTAGGTGCAAATTCTAAAAAGAAAGTTTTGCCAATGCTTGCTGCTTTGGGTACAGTTGCGAGCATTTTCATACTTCTCGTGAGTATTTTTATGTAAGTTATTCAGATTTTTTTAAGTAACTTTAAGATTTTTGAAGTTACTTTAAAAAATCATATTCAAAATAAAATGTATCAAAATAAAAAAATTGTTGTTGTTTTGCCTGCTTATAATGCTGCGAAAACTTTATCTCAAACATATGCAGAAATCCCTTTTGATATAGTTGATGAGGTGGTTTTAGTAGATGATGCCAGCCCAGACGACACCATAAAAATTGCTGAAAAACTAGGTATTAAACACGTTTTGCGCCACGAAAAAAATAAAGGCTATGGCGGAAATCAGAAAACTTGTTATAAAAAAGCCCTTGAATTAGGCGCAGATATTGTGATTATGTTGCACCCAGATTATCAATATACCCCAAAACTGATTACGGCAATGGTGAGTATTATTGGAAATGACGTTTATCCTGTGGTGCTTGGTTCACGTATATTGGGTGTAGGCGCACGTAAAGGCGGTATGCCACTTTATAAATATGTTGCCAACCGTATTTTGACGTTTCTGCAAAATATGCTAATGAGCCAAAAACTTTCTGAATATCACACAGGTTATAGGGCTTTTTCCAAAGAAGTTTTAGAAAATATTGCCTTTGAAAAAAATTCTGATGATTTTGTTTTTGACAACCAAATGCTTGCTCAAATCTTTTATAAAGGTTATGAAATAGCGGAAATAACTTGCCCTACCAAATATTTTGATGAAGCATCTTCTATTAATTTCTCAAGAAGTGTAAAATATGGTTTTGGCGTTTTGAATGTGTCTTTTTTATATTTTCTGACGAAATTAGGCGTATTTAGTTGGAAAATATTGAAATAGAAATATAAACACTTTATAATTCATTGAGTTCTTTTTTGTAAGTTTTCCAGTTGGGCATAAATTTATTCATAAAACCTACAAAACGAGCATTGTGTAGCCTTTCCAAAAGATGCACTAACTCGTGAACAATAATGTATTCCAAACAATTAAGCGACTTTTTGGCGAGTTCAAGGCTCAACCAAATGCGTTTAACTTGTATATTACATGTTCCCCAACGAGTTTTCATTTGTTTTATCCTAAATTCATTAGATTTTACGCCAATTATTGTTTCCCATTTCTCTATAAGTGGTTGTATTATTTTTTCTAACTGAATTCTGTACCATTTATTAATGATAAGTTGGCATATTTCTGCACTTGTATTGGGCTTTACATACAAATTAAGGTATTTTTTTGTATCAATTTGTATATTTTCTGTACTTTCTGTGTTGAGATTGATGTTTTCTGTTGTGAGTATTATTTTTGGTGCTTTGTTATGTTCTATTATTCTTAAAATATAGCCAACTCCTTGAAAATAATGAATTTCATCATTTGAGAATACTTGTTTTGGTTGTATTGTTTTCTCTGAAAAACGCTGTTGATGTTTTTTTATCCATTCAATTTTTGAAGTTATAAAAACTCTTATATTTTCCTGACTTGTGGCAACAGGCGCAGATACACGTACTCTAGCGACTGTACTTGCAGTCGCAGGATAAACAACTAAGCGCATATTTTTAACTTTTTTCTTTTCAATATCAATAGTAATACCATCAATTTCTAACTGTTTTTTTACCATTTTTACTATTTTAAACTGGTGTCTAATCAACAAAAAACTTTCACAAATTTACTAAAAATCTGTGAAAGTTTTTGATTATTACCAAAATTCCTGCTGAAAGTAGTTCTTTATCTTTTAACCACTTTGAATGTTATATTTTTTTTGTCCAAAATGTTCCAAAAGCACTCAGAGAGATTTGAAAGGTAAATACCTTTTAAAATCTCTCTTAAACATTTATTATTGTAGTACTTACACCGTTGCGGCTTCTGCTTTTACCTCATCTTTCAATATTTTCCTTAAAATTTTACCCACATTTGATTTTGGTAGTTCTGTACGGAAAATCACATCTCTTGGCTGTTTGTAGCCTGCAAGATTATCTCTGCAATGGTCTGAAAGCTCTTTTTCTGTCAAACTTTCATCTTTTTTAATAACATAAATACGCACTCTTTCCCCTGCATTTTTATCAGGAACACCAATAGCAGCTACTTCTAGCACTTTTGGGTGAGAGGCAACCACATCTTCTATTTCGTTTGGATAAACATTAAAACCAGAAACAAGTACCATATCTTTCTTTCTATCTACAATTTTGAAGAAGCCATCTTCTGCCATTATGCCAACATCTCCCGTTTTGAAAAAGCCATCTTTGGTAAAAACCTTGTCTGTTTCATCTTGACGTTTCCAATAGCCCAACATCACATTAGGACCTTTTGCCGCAATCTCACCAGGTTCTCCTAATGCTACCTCGTTTTCGTCTTCATCAAGTAATTTTATCTCCACACTAGGCACAGGAATACCAATAGTCCCTACTTGGTCTGTTCCGTCAATAGGGTTTACAGTAAGTACGGGGGCAGTTTCACTAAGTCCGTATCCTTCCGCAACCGCAATTCCTGTCATTTGTTTCCATTTTTCAGCCACTGCTTTTTGCATAGCCATTCCGCCAGCTACAACTGCTCTCACGCCACTAAAATCAACTTTTGCAAAATCTTTGTGGTTCATCATACCAATAAACAGCGTATTCAGACCAGTCAGAACAGTAAATTTATACTTAATCATCTCACCCAAAAACGCAGGCATATCTCTAGGATTGGCAATGAGAACATTTTTAGCCCCAAAACTAAACATTGTAAAACAGTTTACAGTAAGCGCAAACACATGATACAAAGGAAGTGGTGTAATAACGGTTTCTACACCTTCTTTTAGGCGTGGTCCAGTCCACTCACGTATCATCAGCATATTAGCAATCATATTGCGGTGAGTGAGCATTGCACCCTTAGAAACACCAGTTGTACCGCCTGTGTACTGCAAAAGTGCCAAATCAGAACTTTTTATTTCGGGCTTAGTGAAAGTACTTGATGCACCAATGCTAAGGGCTTTATTAAAACCAACCGCCCCAGGAAGATTGAAATCAGGTACCATTTTCTTTTTGTATTTGACCACATAATTAACAATCTTTCCTTTGATAAAGCCCAACATATCCCCAACTTCTGTAACAATTACGTGTTTGATATCAGTTTTTGGAAGTGCAGCCTCCAAATTTGAGGCAAAATTAGCAATAATCACTGTTGCTTTGACTTCTGCATCTTTGTATTGATGTTCCATTTCACGTACTGTATATTGCGGATTTACGTTTACGACAATCATACCAGCACGCAAAGCACCAAAAAGTGCCACAGGATACTGAAGTACGTTAGGCATTTGCAAACCCACTTTATCACCTTGTTTTAACCCAATACTTTGAAGATAAGCCGCAAAATCACGAGATTTTTTGTCTATATCTTTGTAAGTGAGGGTTTTATCCATAAAAACATATGCAGGAAGATTGGCATATTTTTGGAAACTTTCTTCTAAAATAGCCACCAAAGAGGTATATTTATCAGGGTCAACGGTGTGCGCTATGCCTTTTGGATAGCTTTTTAGCCAAGGAAAATCTGTCATAGTAGTAGAAATAATTAAAAATTAGAACGGAGATTTAATGTGAGTAATACTTTAAATTGATACTGATTACAATGTATCATTTGTTTTTGAAAAAA
>JAYVHJ010000144.1:0-1974 GCA_043771315.1 Raineyaceae bacterium | reverse complement strand
CCATCATACACGCTTGTTTTCCACTTCCAATAGCAAAAAGCATAGCAATAAACGCCACAATAGTTTTTCCACTTCCCACATCACCCTGCAAAAGTCTGTTCATTTGTTTTCCACTTCCCATATCTTTATAAATTTCTTTGATTACTCGTTTTTGTGCACCTGTGAGGTCAAAACCAAGATAATTGTTGTAAAATTCTGTTACAAGGGAAGTGTTATTAAGAATTTGTCCTGCGTAAGTAATTTTTCTAAAAAGATTTTGCTGAATAACCTTAATTTGTGTATAAAAAAGTTCTTCAAATTTGAGCCTGTATGTAGCTTGTTTGAGCATTTCCACATTTTTTGGGAAATGAATATGTTGCATAGCATCTTTTTTAGGCATAAGATGAAGGTTTCTTACTAAATCTTCTGGTAAAGTTTCCTTAAATTGCCCTGCTGATGCCGCCAAAACCTGCTTTATGACCTTGCTGATGCCTTTGCTATCAAAACTACGCTTGCGCATAACTTCCGTAATATGATAAACAGGTTGCAAAAAACCAGATTGTGCTTCTAGGTTGGTGAGTGGCTCTATTTCTGGATGTGTGATACTATATTTGCCATTAAATTCTGCTGGCTTTCCAAAAACAATATAGTCTGTATTGATTTGTAGCCCTTTTTTGACCCATTCAATTCCTCTAAACCAAATAAGCTCCACTTCACCCGTTCCATCTCTAAAATACGCCACCAAACGTGCTTTTGCGCCTTCTCCAATGGTTTCTATAAATTTTATTTTACCTCTAAATTGGACGTAGGGCATTTCCTCAGAAATATCAGAAATTTTATGAAATTCCGTTCTATCTTCGTGGCGAAAAGGGTAATGTTGTATGATGTCTGCATAGGTAAAAATGCCTAATTCTTTCCCTAAAAGTGCGGCACGAGCCGTTCCAACGCCTTTTAAGAATTCTAATTTGGTATCAAAAAAACTGTTATTCAATGTTTTGAAGTGTTTATTATCTGAATTTATTTTGTTTTTGAAGCTTCTTAGTGCGTTTATCTTGATACATACAAATTTCTTTATAGAACGGATTATCCGTTGGAATAATAAGGTGTGTCAAGCTACAAACAAGTGCTTGTTTCTCAAACTCTATGGTACAAGTAAGACCGCCATAATCTCCAGTATTTAACAAAGAACTAACAGAAAGGCTAGATTTTAGTGTAATAGGAAATTTATCTCTCAACAACTGCACTAGCTCTCTTGTTGGATACACATCAAATGGAAGAATGCTATCAAGGCTTTCTTTAAGCATTTCGTACTCTTCAATTAAATTATTATTCATTTTATTGCTGGTTTATAAAATCAATGAAAAATCACCTAATAATCCCCAAATCTTTACGAATTTTCTCTATTTCTGCAAGCGTTAATTCTGTATATGTAGCTATTTTTTCAATGTTTTCGTCATTTAAAAGCATTTTTTTAGCAACTTCAATTTTGGTAACATTACCAATTTTCATAAGTGTAATTTTCTCTGCTTCTTTGTTTTTAGCTTTTGTGCGCTCTTCTGGTGTCAAATTTTCAAAACTAATAAGTTCTATTGCTTTCTTAATTCCTTCATTTTCAGTATTTAAGACAGACCTTTGTGGGCTGTGAATAGACTGATAAATCAAATCTAACCAATCCCTTATTTGTGGTGGGGTACTTTCTTCTACGTGATTGGGGTTTAGGCAAACAAATTGATGTCCATACAAATCCCGCATTTCTCCTTTCAGGTTTTGCGGGTTGATTTTCATTAGTAAAACTTCATCTAAAATAGGTTGCCCATTTTTGTCAGAAATAGTGTATGGCGCAGTCATAACCACAATTACATAAACGGTTTGGTCAATATGGTATTCTTTTGCTGTTTTTTGTTGTTCTGCAATAAGCATCAGAAAATAGTGCAAAAACCTATCAAAATGGTAGTCATATTGCACTCTTTGTATTTCAATGGCTATTCTTTTATC
>JAYVHJ010000143.1:0-3245 GCA_043771315.1 Raineyaceae bacterium | reverse complement strand
GTTCTGAATTCCTTGTTGCACCTATTTTAGTGGAAATCAAACAACAAAATTTAGATAAATTAACTATTTTTTCTGGTTATCAGTTTGATATTGACAAAGAAAGAGGTTTGAAAGGTTTTTGTGATTATCTTATCTCTAAAAAAAGTAATGCTGCTTTTATTGAATCTCCTGTGGTGGCACTCGTGGAGGTAAAAAAAGACCAAGATTTGGTGGACGCTGCCCCACAATGTATAGCTGAAATGTATGCAGCAACCATATTTAATGAGAAAAAAAAAACGCCTATTCCTGTTATTTTTGGCGTAATTACGACTGGTTATGAGTGGCTTTTTCTGAAATTAGAAAATAAAGAGGTTATTATTGATACTAGACGTTATAGTATTACAGATTTAGAGGATTTGCTGGGCGTTTGGCAAACTGTTATCAACCAATTTTAATACATAAGAATTATGGCGTATAATAAATTTAAAAAATTAGAAACTTTACGTACCCAATTTGGCATCAATGATAAAAAAATATCTTGGCTACCTAAAACTTTTCCTGTGACTGCTCCTACACAAATATTGCTTGACGACTTGCAATATGCAGAACGTATCCCTTTAACCACAGAAAAAGCAAAATCAGAGTATATTGTTGTTCCTATTTTGAAGGAGCTGGGACGAGTAAATAACTATACGTTTAATATTTTTTCTGGCTTTGAATTTAATGTTGATGCTAAAAATGGTTTGAATGGCTTTTGTGATTTTATTTTATCTGCGGAAACCACAAGATTTGAAGTTTCTGCACCAATTATATGCCTTGTGGAAGCTAAAAATGCAGAAATACAGAAAGGTTGGGCGCAATGTGGTGCAGAAATGTATGCTGCACAAATTTTTAACGAACAACAAGGAAACCCTCGTAAAGCTATTTATGGGTGCGTTACAAATGCTTTTTCTTGGTGTTTTATGAAATTAGAAAATAAAGATTTATTCATAACGCCAAGTTATATCCCGCTCACATTTACAAATCCTAATGAAGTGTTGGCAGTTTGGCAATGGGTTTTAGATAAAAGTTTAGCAAATGAATAGTAATTATGAAAAAATTTGCATTGAATAAATCAAAAATATTTTTATTTCTAACTGTTTTAATCAGCGGTTGTTCATTGTTTAATAATAAGCATCTTACAGTTTATTATTTACATCATACATACAAAGAGTTTAAAAATAAAAAAATAAAAATAGGTTATATTGACATTAATAAAAGAAAATATCATCTAGAGAAAGACTCTTTATTTTTAGTTTTTGATGACTCTATTTCATTTTTTGTAAAATACAGAAATGAAATATGTTTAAAAGGGAACACCATAAAAGGGATTAACAGCTTAGAAAAAAATCTTTTTTTAATTCCTATTCACAGATTAGTGTACAAGTATGAAGGTAAACAAAAATTAATAAATTCAGACTACTTTAAGTATAATTTGGCATACCAAAATAAAAAAGATATTCAATACAAAGAAAAAAAGGATACAGTTAATATTGCTATGAAAGCATCAGTAATTTTATACTATACTGATAGTGTAGTAATAGATAAAAGTAAAGTAAATTTTTATCATAAAAAAGATGTTATGACAGGTATATTTACCGAATAAATACAAATAAAATAATATAATTGTTGATAATGAATGAATTACATCATTCACAATTCACAATTCAACATTTAGAATTCAAAAAATGGCTATAAATCTTCTTTCTGCAGATAATATTTCTAAACAATTTGGCGACCGTTGGTTGCTACGTAATCTTAATTTTGGTATCAATCAAGGTGAAAAAATTGCGCTGGTAGGCGCAAACGGTACAGGCAAAACCACGCTTGTACGTATGCTCGTGGGCGCAGACATACCTGATGAAGGCACTATTGCCATTAAAAAAGAAACTGGAATTGGTTATTTGCCACAAGAACCTGATTTTGGTGAAGCAAAAACCATTTCAGAGGCTATTTTTCGTGTGCCAACGCCTGCTTTTAAAGCTATTGAAGAATATGAATTGAGTTTGGAACACGCAGAGGACATTGACAGACTACAACACGCAATGGAGCAAATGGACAAGTATAATGCGTGGGAATATGAAGCAAAAGTAAAACAAATTTTGGGTAGATTTGATTTACATAATTTAGAAAAACCTATTTCAGAGCTTTCTGGAGGACAAAAAAAGCGTGTAGCTTTAGCGCAACTCCTTATTAGTGAGCCTGATGTGCTTATTCTTGATGAGCCTACCAATCACTTGGATTTGGACACTATTGAATGGTTGGAGGGCTTTTTGTCGTCTGCTGAAACTACTTTGCTACTTATTACTCACGACAGGTATTTTTTAGATGCCGTTTGTAATAGAATTGTGGAGCTTGAAAATGCTCAAATTTATAATTATGAAGGGAATTATGGATATTTTTTGGAGAAAAAATCTGAAAGAGAAGCTAATCTTCAAAGTGAAATAGACAAAGCTAAAAATCTTTTCAAAAAAGAGCTTGATTGGATAAGAAAACAGCCACGAGCAAGAGGTACGAAGGCAAAATATAGAGTTGAAAACTTTGAAAATATCAAAGAAAAAGCCCAACAAAACAACACAAAGACAACTTTGGAATTGAATATGAAAACGGCAAGGCTTGGAAACAAAATCCTTGAAATGGAGCATATTAACAAATTCTTTAATGATAAAGAAACCATCAAAAAAATTATTAATGATTTTTCTTATGTTTTCAAAAAAGGTGACAGAATAGGTGTTGTAGGCAGAAATGGTGTAGGAAAATCTACGTTTTTGAAACTTTTGACACAACAAATTGAGCCAAATTCTGGCACTATCAGTATTGGAGAAACCATTACGTTTGGGTATTATTCGCAAGATGCACTACAATATGGTGCAGACCAGCGTGTAATTGATGTTATTAAAGAAATTGCGGAGATTATCACACTAGGAAATGGGCAAACTATCACCGCAACGCAATTTTTGACTACTTTTTTGTTTCCGCCAGAAACGCAATATAAAATGGTGGATAAATTGAGTGGAGGAGAAAAACGCCGTTTGCAACTGATGAAAATATTGGTTAAAAGCCCTAATTTCTTGATTTTAGATGAGCCAACCAATGATTTGGATATTCAGACTTTGAATGTTTTGGAGGATTTCTTAGAGAAATTTTCAGGCTGTTTGTTGCTTGTTTCTCACGACAGGTATTTTATGGATAAACTCGTGGATAGGTTATTTATTTTTGATGGAACA
>JAYVHJ010000142.1:0-5710 GCA_043771315.1 Raineyaceae bacterium | reverse complement strand
ATTAACTCCCAAACAATCTCTTTCATTTGGTTTTTTTCTAAAATAGTCATAATCAAAATATTTTTGGTGAATATTACAAATATACAAAATATTTCTTATCTATGCAAGAGCCTCCCAAACTTTCTTATATTTGAGTGTTGTTTCCTTCAAATATTTCTCAAAATCAGCATTATTAAGGTCTTTTTTGCTAGAAATTTCTTCTACAAATGCAATAGCTTTATCAAGCAAATCATCAGGAATTTCTTGTATTTTTTTGATAAATGTTTGTCTTTTTTCTAAAATAGTCATAATCAAAATATTTTTGGTGAATATTACAAATATACAAAATTTTTCTTATTTAAGATAAAAAACATTAAAAATTATTTTGCTTTTTGCTTAAACATTTCTCCTAATTGTTGTACGTTTTGGCGTATTTCTCCATCTTTTGTGCATAAATCACTAATTGTCTGCACTGCGTGAATAACGGTGCTGTGGTCTCTTCCTCCAAAATGATACCCAATAGATTTCAAAGAAAAATTAGTAAATTCTTTGCAAAAAAACATAGCAATTTGTCTTGGTACGACAAGTTCTTTCTTACGAGATTTCCCTGTAAGTTCTGCCAAAGTAACTTTAAAAAAGCTACTAATCACACTCTGAATAGTATCTATACCCATTTCTGCGCTATGTTGTACGCCTGCATCACTTACTGTAGTTTGCACAATATGTTGTACTGTTTGACGCACAAGTTCCGTATCAATTTCTCTTCTTTCCAAAGAAGAGCGTGCCATCAGCGACACAATAACGCCCTCCAATTCTCTCACATTGGTATCTATGCTATGCGCAAGGTATTCAATAATGTCATTTTCCAACGAAATTCCTTCTGTTTGGAGTTTGCGCTGAATGATTGCTACACGAGTTTCGTAGTCTGGCTGTTGCAAATCTGCCGTAAGTCCCCATTTAAAACGAGAAAGCAGGCGGTCTTGCAAACCCTGTAATTCTTTTGGAGGTCTGTCACTTGTCATAATGATCTGCTTGCCATGTTGGTGCAGATCATTAAATATATGGAAGAACATTTCTTGCGTTTTTTCTTTCCCAGAAAGAAATTGCACATCATCAATAATTAAAATATCAATTTGTAAATAAAAATTAGTCAATTTTTGCAAATTATTATTCTTTAATTCTTCTATAAATTGATTAGTGAATTTTTCAGAAGAAACATAAACCACTATTTTATCTGGTTGATTGCTTCTTACATGGTTGGCAATGGCTTGTACAAGATGCGTTTTGCCCAAACCTACGCCACCATAAAGCATTAGCGGATTAAAAGCTGTTATGCCTGGTTTTTTGGCAACTGCATAACCTGCGGAACGTGCCAAACGGTTGCAATCACCCTCAACTAGGGTATCAAATGTATAATTTTCGTTAAAACTAACAGATTTAAAAAAAGCATCATACTCTTTTAAAATTTCATTTTTTCGCTTAAGTGCTTGTTCGCTATTTGCTTGATATTTAGGGTGTTGTTTATCATATTCTATTTTAGCAATAGGAATATTGATGGTTTGAGGTCTGTTTTCTGCGTTGCCTTTATCTACAATAATAGAGTATTCCAAACGCCCTTCTGTCCCTAATTCTTTGTAAATAGCTTTTCTAAGGTTATCTACATAGTATTGCTCTAGCCATTCATAGAAAAATTGGCTAGGTACTTGTATAATTAGTACGTTATTTTGTAGTGCAACAGGGATAATAGGCTCAAACCACGTATCAAAACTTTCCTCTGGAATGCTTGCTTTGATGGTTTTTAGGCAATTATTCCAAACTGCACGATAATCATTTTGCATATATAAATATCAATGACGAGGAACTCTGTAAATAATTTTTATGAAATTTGTTTTGTAAGCGCATTTATGGCGCATTTTTGGGTTTATTAGGGCGACAAAATTACTAAAAATATTTAAGAATTCCAATAAAAAATCATTAAAAATAGAAGTATTATTTGTCAATATTTGCACCTAAAAAAAGCTGTTATTTGTAGCCTCACAAACAACAGCTTTTTTAACTAGTATGTTATCAAAAAAAATGAAAAAATACAAGAACTAAGTAATTATGAATTATAAATTGTAAATTATGAATACAAGATTTTGATAATCAAATGATTGCATATCTTTTTTATCAAATCATAACATAAACTAATTACAGAAACCTCCTTATCTAAAATAACTACTTCGTTACGCTTTTGATAGTTATTTCAAATAGAAGGGGCGCATAACAAGGAATATTAGGGGGACTACCCGCTTTTTTGTACGCATATTTTGAAGAAATAAATAAAATACCTTTTTCTCCTACTTGTCTATCTACAAGACCTATTTTCCAACCACTAATTACGCCAGAACCTTCAAGTGTAGGTGTGCTGCCACTTGCACCAAGTGTGTAATTAACATTTTGGTCAAAAGAACTTTCAGGCTTTCTTATGAGCCTTCCCACATAATCTACAGTAAGTTTTCTTTTAGCTTTTACAGTATCTGATGTTGGTGTTGTTGGGGGAGTTAGTTTTACATATTTGATGCCCTCCTGTGTTTGAATAACATCATTTGTATAACCTTTCAAGGCAATATAATCATCAATAAATTGCTCTTCTGTTTTCAAATCCACGACTTCCAAATCAACCACCACAGCAGAATAAGCTGGAATAAAAGGAGAACCACCCGCACCATAAGCACCATCATTATTAAATAAAAAAGTGCCCTTATTACCTTTATACATCATTTTTACGGCTACATTAACGCCTACAATAGGATAATTACAATCCAAAATAAAATTAAGCACTTTATTAGCATAATCATCATCTACGACAGTCAGGCTAGGCAAAATACGTACTCTATACTTAATGTAAACATCTGTATAACTTGAAGTATCCGCTTTTGCACCAGAAGTTGCGCCACCTGCTTCTATGTTATAATAGAATCCTTCCGCATCAGGAAGTTTTATAAAAGGTTTGCCACTTTGCGCAATATAGGCTTCTATTTCTGCCTTATTGCGGTTTCTTTGCTCTTGCAAAAATGTTTCTGTTCCATCTGTTTTTTTACAACTTCCAAACAACAAAACAAGTGCAAAGGTAAGCATTGGCACAAAAAAAGTAATTTTTTTCTTCATATTGATAGTTTATTTAACCACATAGACACATAGAAAACATAGAATACATTTGATTTCTATGTTTTCTGTGTACATCATTTATTATTTTGTTGGTGGTACTTCTATAGCTGGTGCTTTTGCTGGTGCAGCCTTAAAGTCCACAAGTTCCACATCAAATAGCAATACGCTAAAAGGTTTGATATCAGGAGTTGGGCTTTGTCCGCCATACGCCATAGCAGAAGGGATAAGCAACATTCCTTTTTCTCCTTTTTTCATTTTCAAAAATCCTTCGTCCCAACCTCTGATTACTGCCCCAGTTCCAACTGCAAACTCAAAAGGTTTTCCAGTCTTAACAGATGTATCAAAAACCTTGCCATCTAATGTTTTTCCTGTATAAATTGCGCTTACATTATCTCCTGCTTGTGGAGTTGCGCCTGCGCCTTCTGCATTACGCACATAATAAATGCCGTTTCCAATGCTCTCAGCCTTCAAATTATTTTTTGCAATGTATTCTTTGATGATTTTTTCATCAGTAGCTGCAGATGCCGCCATTTTTTTGTCGTAGTCTGCTTTTTGTTTTTCTTGCATTTTTTTCCCAGTTTCTTCTGCTTGCGCTTTGTTCATTACATCAATAATTTTTATTGTGTATTGCAAATCAGAACCTTTTGCAATAAATGCAGGCAAAGGTCTGCCTGATTGTTTGGCAAGAGAATCAGAATTTACCCAAACAGTAGCACTATCTCCTTTGTGTAGTTTCAATAAAACATCTTCAAATCCACCGCTATTACCTTTTGTTATTACTTCTTGTAATGCAGGCATACCAGATTCGTAGCTACTTCCCAACAAAGAATCCTTACTGTTTTTTACTTGGATATTAAAGCTAATAAAATCACCTGTTTTTACAAGTGCATTTTTCCCATTTTCTTGGTGAACCACATATTTTACTGCACCAGAGAGTTTTGTCGCATCAGCTTTTGTTTTTGGTTTTGTGTTGCAAGAAGAAAGCCCAATAATGCTTCCTGTAACTAGCGCAGCGGCTAGTATTACTGAATTTTTTATCATTGTATTTAAAATATATTTGGTTTGTTTTAATTTTGTTGTTTTCTAATTCTTAAAAAAGTTCTACCTCAAAGATAAGCACAGCATTAGCAGGGATTTTATCCCCTTGACTTCTACTACCATAAGCAAGCCCAGATGGAATAAGCAAAAACCCTTTTTCACCTTTTTTGAGCATTGCAATACCTTCGTCCCAACCTCTAATCACCTGTCCACGTCCCAAAGTAAATTCAAAAGGTTGCCCACGTTCCACAGAGCTATCAAAAACTTCACCTTTTAGGTTTTTGCCTGTATAATGCACTTTAACCATATCTCCCACTTTTGGAGATGCGTTTGTTGTTATTTTTGTTTTGGAAATATAAAGACCACTAGGAGTGCGTGTAGCAATGATTTTATTTTTTGTGATATATTCTTTAATCAATCTTTCATCTTCCAATGGTTGTTTAGCTTTTTTTGCAGCTTCTTTTTTATCCATTTCAGCTTTTGACATTACACTCATTATTTTGATAATATATTCAATATCAGAGCTTTTTGCTATAAAAGGTGGTAATTCTCGTCCTATTTGTTTGGCGAGAGTATCAGAATTTATCCAAACGCTAGCACTGTCGCCTTTGTGCATAGACAAGAAAAACTCATCAACAGAACCCTTTGTTCCTGCTGAAATAGCAAGTGGAGCGGCTTCTGGTTGTGTAAAAGTATTCATTATGATAGAATCTTTAGAGTTTTTCACCATAATTTTAAGTACCGCAAAATCACCTACTTTTATAAGCGGATTGTTCTTGTTTTCTTTGTAGAAAAAATATTTTTGTCCTCCAGCAAGTGTTTTGGCTTGCTCTCTTGGCGTTTTTGTTTGTGCTTGTAGTGGGTTGATGATAATATTTGCAAACAAATTTATCATCAAAAAAGCAATAACGAAAGTGTATTTTAGACTGAAATAACGCATTTTAATGTGATTTTGGATAATATGAATAAACGTAAAAATAGTTTTATACAATTAAAATGCAAAAGTGAACATTTTTCTGCATAAAAACAAATTATCAATTACGAATTATCAATTACGAATTACGAAAAAGTGCAAAATGTTAATAATCAAATAATTAACTTATAAATGGTTGGTTTCACTTCGTTAAAATGATATTTTTTGTAGGTTTTTGTTGTATATTTGCACTCAAATATGAAGTGTGAGATGTAATACAATTGACGACAAAATTACGACAAAGAATACTTCACACCTCACACCTCACACTTCACACCTAAAAAGATGCTTATTTCACAAATAAATAAAATCCTAAAAAATCCTAAAAACTACGTTTGGAATACAAAAACCAACATTTTGGATTTGTGTATAGATAGCCGCAAGCTCAATCAACCAAAAAATACGCTTTTTTTTGCTATCAAAGGTAAAAACCACGACAGTCATCAATTTTTAGATGATTTGTACGAGAAAGGCGTAAGAAATTTCGTGGTAGAAGTGTCGCAAACGGTGCGTGCAAAACTTTTAGCACGTGAAAAATTTCAAAAATGCAATATTTTTCACGTGAAAAAC
>JAYVHJ010000141.1:0-7764 GCA_043771315.1 Raineyaceae bacterium | reverse complement strand
ATATCATTAGAGAAAGACCAACTATTTACACAACTAACAGGACAAAGTGCTTTCCCAATATTTGCTGAAAGTGATATGCAATTTTTTCTAAAAGTAGTAGATGCACAACTTCAATTTGAGCAAAATGAAAAAAGCAAAATAGTAAAATTATTTTTATTGCAGAATGGAAATAAGATAGAAGCAAAACGGATAAAGTAGAAAAAACTGCCACCAACATTGTATTTAATAAAATTAGTAGCTATTGACACAATGAAAAAAAAACTTTTAAAGTTCCTAAAATATATTATGTTGCTGAGTGTAGTGGTTTGTCTTCTTTTGATTTTCATTCCAAGAACTTATGATATGCCCAAAGCAAATCCAAGACAGGGTACACAGTTTTGGGAACTTCCCACAGGTTCTAAAATTGGGTATTTTCATATAACTGCAAAAGGCACAAAAAAACTGTTTCCAATAATCTATTTACAAGGAGGTCCTGGTGGTTTTATTTCCGACTATAACATTAAAACATTTACTCCTTTGTCTGAAAATGGCTATAATATTTATTTATATGACCAGATTGGAAGTGGTCAATCTGCAAGATTATCTAATATATCAGAATATACCCCTGATAGACATAAACAAGATTTAGAGGAAATATTTAAGATAATAGGTTCAGATAAAGTAATTCTAATTGGGCAATCATGGGGAGCTGTACTTGCTACACTGTTCATTGCTGACAATCCCAATAGTGTTGAGAAAATAATTTTTACAGGAGTACCATCAATCCAACCCATGAGGAAAGAATTACTTGACATTAAAGCACCTGATAGTTTACATTTGAAAAAACCGCCATACTCAAACGGAGAAGCAAACGAGAAAACACAAAACATAAGGTCAAGTGCGGCTACAATTTGTGCAAGGGCTTTCTGTATAAAACTTGCAACTGACAAAGAAGTTGATGACTTTCAAACATATCGTAACCAAGAATTGAACAAGGCAACAGTTTGTGATACACTCAAAGCATTAGAAGCAGAAAGCGGTGGAGGTTTTTATGCTCAAGTGATGACTGTAAAAAGTTTTAGTGAAATAAAAGACCCAAGAACGAAATTAAAAGACTGTAAAGTTCCTACTCTAATTATGAAAGGACAATGTGATAGTCAGCCGTGGGGATTTGTAATTGAATATCTAGAACTCTTTTCTAACCATACTTTGAAAATAATTCCTGATGCTGGACATTCTATCACTGTTGAGCAACCAGAAATTTATATTAATACTATTAGGAATTTTTTGAAGCAATGAAGGTTAAAATATCTGCAAAATTTTGTGATATACCTCAATCATATATCAACAAATTAAGAATCAAATTACACATTAGACAAATTATGATAGCCAAAATAAAAACAATGCAATTTGTAAGACTTGTTTTACTGATGATTATAACTTTTTTAGTTATACAAGACAGTATTGCTTGCAGCGGATACAAAATAACAATTGGTAGCAGAACTTTTTTTGGAAGTAACCACGATGCTTGGTTCACAACACCTCATATTTGGTTTGAAAATGCAACAAGTGGTAAATATGGTGCGGCATTTACAGGAGCAAGGTTTGACGGAGCAAACGGATATGCACCGCAATCAGGAATGAATGAAATGGGGCTTGTATTTGAAAGACTTGCTTCATACCACCCAGTACAAGAAAATTTTGCAAACAGAAAAACAATATCCAATCCGACAAAGTATTTAAAGGATATTCTTCATACTTGCAAAACAGTAGATGAAGTTAAAGAGTATATCAGTAAATACGACCACAGTTATTTTATTGAAGACATATTTATTTACGTTGAAAAATCTGGCAAGTATCTGATTGTTGAGCCTTACAATTTGACAATAGGAAACGACCCAACCTACGTTATAGCCAATTTTTGTCCTTCTATAACACCAGAACAAAATGCCAACAAACTTGACAGATACCGTAACGGAGTAGCATTTATAAAAAACGGTATTGACACTACACTTAAATACTGCACTGCCTTGCTAGATACTATGCACGTTTGTAGAAAAAAAATTGGTGATGGGACTTTAATTTCCTCTATTTGGGACTTAAATAATGGGACGGTGAACTTGTATTTTTATCACAACTTTAAGACAACCGTTCAATTCAACCTCAGTGAAGAGTTAAAAAAAGGCAACCACATTATTGCGGTAGAAACGCTATTTCCGCATAACTCTGAATTTGAAAAATTACGTAATTTCAAAACCCCAAAAGACAGTAATTTAATAGGAGTATTTATAGTTGCTTCTGCTGTCTTTTTTTTATTGACTTCTATTTTCTTTCTAATGCAATATTTCAGAAAAAAAGAGAATAAAAAGTATTCTTATATTCAATTATTTCTCTTTCCAGTTGGTTTAATCTTGTTTTACTATATGATTGTATTAAGCGGTAGTGTTAAAGTATTTTACTTTCCTGCACCATACAAAGACCCAACAAATGTTTTTGTAAGTTTAACTTCATACATACCGTTTCTACTACTAATGCTTATACTGCCTTATTCCGTGGTTAATTACAGACTTTTAAAGAATAATAGTTGGGGTTACTTAGGTTTAGGACTATTTACCTTAAACAACCTTATTTACATTATTCTCATTGGACTATTTGCGTATTGGAAATTTTATGACATTTTCAACTAACAGCTTTTTTATGCTGTTATTATGTTTATTTGCTCACTGGGGATTTTTTAACGTGTTTAATTGAATAGGATAAATATTTTAACTTATTGATAATCAATAAATTATATTTATTCGTAATTGATAATTGATAATTCGTAATTGATTAGGTATATTTTTTGCTTATATTTGAGAGAACTTACAATAGTCATTTAACAACTTTTTTAGTAATAATTTTCTATGAAAATCTTTAAAAATAATCTAATCAAAAATAGCTTTATCTTAGCTATATCAATGTTTTTGGGTATATCTGTGGCATCAG
This sequence comes from Raineyaceae bacterium, assembly GCA_043771315.1. Lineage (GTDB taxonomy): Bacteria > Bacteroidota > Bacteroidia > Cytophagales > Thermonemataceae > JANYGM01. The sequence goes on along the minus strand of JAYVHJ010000141.1, from coordinate 4,800 downwards.
CACAATGCAAAAAAGGGAACTGTACCAACGGAACAGGCACTTTCCATTATGAAAATGAAACCATTTATGAAGGTGAATGGAAAAATAATGAAAGACACGGAAAAGGCGTTTGTACTTGGAAAGACGGCACAAAATATGACGGAGAATGGCAAAATGACAAAGAAAACGGACAAGGAAAATGCATTTGGAGCAATGGAGACCGCTACGAAGGAAAATGGCTAAATGGTACAAGAGAAGGTTTTGGAGAGTATTTTTATTCTAATGGAGATATTTATAAAGGTGAATGGCAGAACGGAATGAAACAAGGACAAGGTACAATGTATTATGTTAGTGGTGAGCAAAAAGTGGCACAATGGGCGTATGATGCTGTTGTAGAAGCTCCACGTGTGCCTATAACATACATATATGTACACGAAGGCAAAAAGCTAGTAGAAAAAGTTTATTATACAGATGGTATTTTTATGTATGAAACACCCAAATTTTCTAAGAAAGAAATGCTTGTAGATACTGAAAAATATGATATGGGTGGAGATTTTGGTGATGGCTCTGCAAAACCAAAACTTAAAGAAAATGCTCGTAGTATTTATTTTAAATTTGAAAAGGCAAAAGGCGTTTTTAAATTTTGGATAGGTACATCAGAAGAAGAAAATGGTAATTACCGCCCTTACCAAATGACACGCCTTAATCCTGATGGCACAAAATCAGTTTTTAAATTGCAAAAGTAATAGCCACTCAATAGCCTTAGGGGCAAAAATAATCAATAACGCAGGGTTTCATACCCTGCGTTTTGCATAAAAAACAATTTTTGTTTAACGGTAAGAATTTTGTTATCTTTGCGTTTTATTTATAACCTATTATTCAATAAAATTTCTAATAGAAAAGCGTTTTTTGTATTTAATTCAAAATTCACAATTCACAATTCCTAATTATTTATGATGTTATCTTTGATAGAAGGATTTATACCACAACTAAAAAAAGCAATCCAAATTGGTGAAAGTCAAGCACTTACAGCACCAAATAAAGAAATAAGAAATATTGTTATTGCTGGGCTTGGTGGCTCTGGCATTGGTGGAAATATAGTAGAAAGCATCATTGGAAATGAGCTAAAAGTACCTTTTATCATCACCAAAAATTATGATTTGCCTAATTTTGTAGATGAAAATACGCTTTTTATTGCCTCTTCTTTCTCTGGAAATACAGAAGAAACACTTGCAGTAGTGGAAAAAGCTATGCTCAAGAATCCTAAAATTGCTTTTATCACTGCAGGCGGAAAATTATTAGAACTTGCAAAGGAAAAAGGCTTTGATTATGTCCAAATCCCTAATGAAGCACCTTGTCCTCGTGCTTTTTTGGCATATTCTTTTGTACAATTATTGTACGTTCTCAAAAATTATAATATGGTTTCTGATGCTTTTGTGCCTGATTTGCATAAAAGCGTGAGTTTGCTTATTTCAGAAGAAAATAATCTTAAAATTGTAGCTAAAAAGTTAGCAGAAAGTTTCTTTGAAAAAATGCCTTTTGTGTATTCTGATGGCAAATTTGCGGCAGTTGTAACACGCTTGCAACAACAAATCAACGAAAATTCTAAGCAACTTTTGCACCACAATATCCTACCAGAAATGAACCACAACGAGCTTGTTGGTTGGGAAGGAAATGCAGTACAGTACAAAAATAATGCCGTTGCACTTGTCAAAAGTTCGTTTGATAATGAGCGTGTACGTGTGCGTATGGGTATTTGTGAGCCTATTTGGAAAGCAAAAGCACATAATGTTATTGATATTTTGCCTTTGGGCGAGAGTTTTGTGGAGCAAAGTTTGTATTTGATTTATATGTTTGATTGGGCTTCTTGGTACTTGTCAGAGCTAAATAAAGTTGATGCTTTTGCTATTGACGTGATTATCAAGCTGAAAAATGAATTAGCAAAAGTTTAATTGGGTTGTAAGTTGTGAATTTTGAGTTAAACACATTTTTTTGACTTTACGAAGGATTATAAATCATACAATAAATGAAAGAAATTGTAAAAAAAATCATAAAACCAATTATGCTTCCTTTGTGGTGGCAAGATATTTTAGTGGCAATACCACGAATGGTATGTGGATATTTGGTAGCAGTGCATTTTGGCGCAGACAAATTTGGTTTACCTTGGTCGCCTGCAGACAAAAATTTAGGACTTTTTGAAATAGCATTTTGGTTTCCTGCAGATGTCGCAAAATATGGTGGGTTATTTGCCACATTTTCTAGCTTTCTAGCTTGGATGGCAGGATTTAGTGAAGCGGTTGGCGGTATTCTTTTGTTGTTAGGTTTACAAACTAGAATAGCCTCTTTTTTGATTTTATCAACAATGCTTGTGGCAATTTTTATGCAACAAATTCATCAGGGTTTGTGGAATACATTGCCTGCGCTTGGGTTTTTGTGGGTAAGTTTACATACATTGGTACTTGGTTCTGGACGTTTTGGAATTGATTATTTAATCTCTAAAAATTGGAACAATGAAAATAAATAGCCTAATTATCACCATAATATTGCTTTTTGCGTTCACAAGTTGTGTGCAAAAATCAAGCAAAAAAATAATCATTGTAAAACTAAATGTTGCAGGAATAAAAGATATTCAAACAGTTGGTATTCGTGGTAAAGAGAAACCGTTAAGTTGGAAATCTGATATGGAATTAAAGCCCATTATCAAAGACTCCCTTTATACTGCGACTTTTTCATTGGTTACTGGATATAAGTTTACAGAAGCAAAATTTAGCATCAACGGACAACTTGAATTCAAAGATAAAGAAAATAGAAAAATTGTGTTTAGTGAGAAAGATACAACTATTTATGAAGCAAAATTTGATGTTGTACGAAAATAAAAAGAGCAACACAACAAAAAAATAACAAACAAAACCAACAAAATATGGAGGAAATACAATTTTATTTCGTGGATACTAACAAAGAAATGACAGATGCTTGGGAAAAAATTTTTGTCAATATGCCCAATATTACCATTAAAAACGGCTCTATCTTTGATTATCCTTGTGATGCTATTGTAAGTCCTGCTAATAGTTTTGGTTATATGAATGGTGGTATTGATTTTGCTATTTCAAAGAATTTGGGCTGGCATATTGAAAAAAAAATACAGAAAATTATTCGTGAAAAGTACTTTGGAGAATTATTAGTCGGACAAGCAGAAATTATCACAACAGAAAATGTAAATTTTCCTTATTTGATTTCTGCGCCTACAATGCGTACCCCAATGACAATTTTGCGTAGTCCAAACATTTATTTGAGTATGAAAGCTATTCTACTTTTGCTCAAATATGGCAAATTTGACAACGGAGAACTCATTAAAACCAAAATAAAAAGTGTTGCTATTTCAGGTTTAGGTACAGGAGTTGGGCAAGTTCCGCCAATAGTTTGCGCTAAAACTATGCGTATTGCGTGGGAAGACGTTATTTGTGAGAAATTTGCAACAGAAAAAGGCTGGGAAGAATTATGTTCTAATTATGCATATTTCTTCACACACGACACACGAGATATAAAATATGATATTTGATAATTTAAAAAATAGTAATAAATGGGTCTTACACTTTATATAGATAGCTATCAGAAAGAAAAAACGTGTATTACGGGTTATATACAATGCTTAGACTGTTATGAAGTTAATTTAGATAAAATTAAAGATTATAAACTATTTGAAAAAGATTATTATGTATCATTTCGTAGAGGTATTCACAGTATCAATGAATTAAGAGAAACCAACCAAGAAACTCATTATAGTTTTGGCATTGGAAATGAATTTTTCTTTTATGATAATGCCAGCTATAGTTTTAATGGTTCTAATATTCGTATGGAAAAAGACAATACCTTTGGTGTAATGTTTGAACCAACAAATATTTTAGTAACAATTAAAAAACTGTATTTAATTATTGATGATTTAACATATGAAAATATAAAATATTATGAGGAGAAAACAAACTTAGAAAAACTAATTGTTTTTTTGGAAGAAGTAATTACAAAAGATGGAATGGTATCTTTTGTATATGGTTAAGATATATTTAATATAATTCAATTTCATTTTTTCAAATGCCAAGTAATTTCCTTAAAATACCTTTACTTTTGCTTTTTTGCACTATTTTTGTGGCTTGTTCCAAAGAAAAAACAACCGACAAAATAGTTGCCAGCGTAAAAGATAAAAATCTTTATTTATCTGAATTAAAAGAGGTTTTGACAGGCAAAATCAACAAAAAAGATAGCGCAGAAGTAACCAAAAATTATATTGAAAGTTGGATAAAAAATGAAGTTTTTTTGCTCAACACAAAAGAAATTAGTCCTGAAGATGAGAAAAATATAGAAAAACAAGTAGAAGCCTACAAACAGTCGCTTTTTAGATACAGTTTTGAGAAAAATTATCTCAAAAAAAATATCAAAGAAGATGTTACACAAGCAGAAATAAACGAGTTTTATAGCAAAAATGAAGATGAATTTATGCTAAAACAAAATATTGTTCAGGCGTATTTTGCTAAAATTCCTACAAAATCAGTAGAAAAAGAAAATATCAAAAAACTAATGCTTTCTGATAAAAATGAAGATTTATTATTGCTAAAAAATGCTTGTATTGCCAACGCCTCAATGTTTAAGATAGAAGACACTACTTGGGTTGATTTTGAGGAACTTGTAAAAAATTCTCCGTTAGAACAAATCACAGATAAAACAAATTTTGTACGCAACAACAAATTTAAAGAGATTTCAGACAGTACTGGAACGTATTTTTTGAAAATAAAAACCTTCAAAAATGCCAATCAGCCTGCGCCACTT
>JAYVHJ010000140.1:0-3604 GCA_043771315.1 Raineyaceae bacterium | reverse complement strand
TGAGATTTTAAAAGCACTTCAAGATTTTGAAACCATTTTGCGTGGAGGTAAAAAAAATGTACACGAAAAATTAAAGGTAAAATTAAATGAACTTGATTTGCATCTCAAAGCAAATGGAGAGGTGAAATTTATTTTTCTTTCATTATCTCAATATAAAGGTGGCGCAGATGAAAATATTGAAGGTTTTAGAAATAATGATGTTAAAACTAAGTTTGAAGTTATTGATATTAACAGAATTAAGGTAGATTATATTGATAGAAAATACAAAAAAATAGACCCTATCAACCCACTTGAAACCTACCAAAACCCTGAAGAAAGTCCAATTACTATAGAAATATACCAAAAAGCAGGTAGCATAAAAATTGATAAACCCTACGAGGCGCATATGTTTTTGTTGCGTCCTAGAGCTATTTGGAAACTTTTTAGTACCTATAAATTCTCTCTTTTCCATAAAAATGTCCGCAATCCGCTTTTGCAGTCAGAGTTCAATGTTGATATAGAAAAAACGGCTCTTAAAGACCCTTCTAATTTTTGGTACTACAACAACGGAATAACAGCAATAACTTATTCACTTCCTCCCATTGGCAAAAAAACAGAACAAGTACCTCTAACAGGTTTACAAATCATCAATGGTGCGCAAACCGTTTATTCCATTTATCGTGCCTACGAGAGTGCTTCACCTACAAAACGTATTCAAATGGATAATGAAGCATTAATTACTTTACGTTTACTCAAAACTGGCGGAGAAACTTTTGATTTGAATGTTACTAGATACACCAACTCTCAAAATCCTGTACAAGATAGAGATTTTTGCGCTAATGATGATGTACAAGTACGTCTGCAAAATGACTCTTTCAAAACTAATTTTTGGTACGAAAAAAGACGTAGTGAGTTTAGAGAAGTGCCAGAGGGTGTAAGACAAATATCCAATGTTATTTTTGCTAATTGTTATTTAGCATACCACTTACAAGAACCTGTAAGTGTGATGAACAATTATGTGCAATTTGGAGAAACAAACAAAGATTTATTATTTGTTTCTCATAAAGATGACAAAGATGGACTTTATGAAAAAATTTTTAATGAAGATTCTAAATTTGAAGATTTTTTAACTTCTCTTCATCTATTATTTATTGTGTATAATAAACCAGTTTTTGAATTTGCAGAAACATTTTCTGATAATTCTTATCATATTCTTTCATTATTTAAAACTGTTTTTACAAAGTATTGCAGGCTTAAATATTCCCCCAATATCAATGTAAATCTTCATATACAACAAGATTTATTGGATAAAGGTAAAGTTGAAATCATCTTTAAAACATTCAACTTTATTGCTCAATATATTGCAAAAGAATTTAGCGTAAATGAGGATAAAGCATCTTTTGACAAAGAAAAATTTAGTAACTTTATGACTTCTACAAGTCAATACGAGCGAGTAAAAGGCAAATTAGAAGACCTTGAAATTACTACAGATTTAATTGAAAATATTGTACTAAAACTCAAAAAATCAGAAGCACCAAAGAAAAAGAAGTTACAAAAATAAAGTAAAATTCTCATCTCAATAAAAACCGTCTTAAAAACAAATTTTAAGGCGGTTTTTTGTTGTGTAAATATTTTGGTTATTTTTCTTTCTCACAAAAAGCTAAAAAATGATATCTTTGCATAAAATAAGGTGTTAAACATTTCATAAAATGGCAAAGAAAAAAGAATGGCGTGAAGGCGAGATAGCTCTTGCATTTAACCTTACTAAAATTATCAAACCGCTTACTCCAAAAATGATAGAATGGATGAACATAGAAAAACCTGTTTTTTCTGTTGGTGAGCAATATGTTTTTGATGATACCTACGAAACAGGGCTAAATCTTGTCAGCACTTGGAGCGAGGAGGATTTAAAAATGCACTTTATTAGCCCAGTTTTAAAGCTAGGAAAAGTAATGACTAATCCTAAATTTGTGTCTTTCTTTGATAAAAAACTTACTGGAGAAGTGCAAGGCTATCATCTTTCTGTAAAAGCTGATTTTGTGATTGGGAGCGGCTTAATGGATTATATGCAAAAACCTTATTTCCATTTTCAAGAGTACAAACCTAACAAAAACCCTACTGGTGACTCTATGGCGCAACTTTTGGAAGCTTTTTTGATAGCGCAAAAAATCAATGATGATGGAAAACCGCTTTATGGTTGTGAGGTTATTGGTGTTAATTGGACATTTGTAACAATGGAAAGCAACAGTTATTGTGTTTCTAAGGGCTTTGATAGCAGAGATAAAGAAGATTTACTATCAATTATTGCTATTTTGCGCAAATTTAGGCATATTTTGGAAACGGTATTATTGGTCTGAAAAAAAGTCCTTCAAGGTTTTAAAAACCTTGAAGGACTAAAAGTTTCGTACTTCGTATTTCTAACTTCGTACCTAAAAACTAAGCTAAATACTTGCTTACGTCTGTGTAAGGTAAGTTAAAAGCATCAGAAACACCTTTATAAACAATCTCGCCATTTACGATATTAAGCCCTAGTTTTAGGTCAGAGTTTGTTTTACAAGCCTCTTTCCAGCCTTTGTTGGCAAGTTCAAGTGCATACGGAAGTGTTGCGTTAGTAAGTGCAAGCGTAGATGTATAAGGCACAGCACCAGGCATATTTGCCACACAATAATGCACAATATCATCAATGATAAAAGTTGGGTCTTCGTGTGTGGTTGGGCGACAAGTTTCTATACAACCACCTTGGTCAACAGCAACATCAACCAAAACAGTACCTGCACGCATCAATTTAAGCATATCTCTTGTAACCAAATGAGGAGCTTTCGCACCAGGAATAAGCACCGCACCAACAATTAAATCAGATGTTTGGATAGCCTCACGGATATTATATTCATTTGACATCATTGTTTGTACATTGGCAGGCATAATGTCGTCCAAATAACGCAAACGAGCTAAACTAACGTCCATAATAGTAACGGTTGCACCCAAACCAGCTGCCATTTTAGCTGCTTGCATACCTACAATACCTCCACCCAAAATTAAAACATTAGCAGCTTTCACCCCAGGAACGCCACCAAGCAAGATTCCACGTCCTTTAATTGGTTTTTCCAAATATTTTGCACCTTGTTGTACTGCCATACGCCCTGCTACTTCAGACATAGGAATAAGCAAAGGCAAACTACGGTCAGGGCGTTCTACAGTTTCATAAGCAAGACAAACTGCTTTACTTTCCATCATTGCAAGCGTAAGAGGCTCATAAGAAGCAAAATGAAAATATGTAAAAAGTAGCTGATTTTCTTTGATAAGCGGATATTCTTCTGCAATTGGTTCTTTTACTTTGACAATCATATCAGCAATTTGATAGACTTCAGAAATTGTGTCTAGCATTGTTGCGCCTGCTTTCGTGTAGTCATCATCAGAAAAACCGCTACCAATACCAGCCGTTTTTTGAATATAAATAGTATGTTTGTGTTTTTTGAACTCCGCAACGCCAGCAGGAGTAAGCCCTACACGGTTTTCGTTGTTTTTAATCTCTTTTGGAACGCCAATAATCATAAAGAATTAGTTTAGAATTGTGAATTAGAAATTGTGAATTAGGAATTAGGAATTGTGAATTAGGAATTAGGAA
>JAYVHJ010000139.1:0-6958 GCA_043771315.1 Raineyaceae bacterium | reverse complement strand
CGAAAATATTGTAAGAAGTTTTCGCCAGAAAATAAAAGAAGAGAGAGATAGAATTTTGGAGCAACAAGTTTTAATGATGCACCAAGTAGAAAAAGACCTGAAAATTTCGGTAGATAATTTTGGTAGCCAACTTAACAAATCTCTTGCAAAAATAAACAACTTATAAATTGATTTTATGGAAGTAGTGCAAACCACAACAACAAAAGGCGCAGACCGTTTTAAGGTTTTCTTTGTTTCAACACAAGTAAAGCAAATAATGGAGATTTTAGAGCAGGAAATACGAATTAAAAATTGTGTCGCCAATGAACTTTTTAGTAAATTTTCAAAGAAAATAGTTGTATATAGCTTTAAACCAACAGAATACGCTTGTCTTTGTAAAATATTAAGTTTTTATGATTTGTATATAAATGCACCAAATTCTGACGTAGAAAAAATACAAAATCTTTTACTAAACTAAAAAACCTATGCTACTTTTAATGTCTGATTTTCACGAGGGAATAGTGTGTGGGGTGATTATAATTCTGTTTTTAGTTGCAGTAATACACTTTCGTGAAGAAGATGAAGATGACTTTTTAAATTGGAGAGAATAATAACACATACAATGAATGAAATAATAATTTTCCTCAAAAGTAACGATAATTTTCTAATGACTGTATGCTCATTTGCATTTACTTGGTTTTTTTTGTGTTGGGAAGAGAAAAAAGCAACCATTGATGACAATAGCGCACTCAATAAAATCCTTAATAATGCCTACAAAGTTTCTAGTGCAGACAAAGAAAATATCAAAAAATTAGAATTACTGCTGCAAAAAAGTACAGACAAATATAATGAGGCTATTTCTGCATACGACAAGCGTAATCCCTTCAATATTAGAAATAGAGCAGTAGAAACGCAGTCTATAATAAGTGATATGATGTATGGCAAAGAAACTGAAAATTTTAGGCATTTTCTCACAAAAAATTTTAGAAAAATAGCCAAAGAAGAACTAGAAAGAAGAAAAGAACAAGAAACCCCCGAGCATATATGGTGCTTAGGAATTTGCAAACCAAAAGTGTAAAATTAGTATAAACCAAAAAAAACGTCCCTAATGCGCTACCAACGCAGGACGTTTTCTTATCAAACCTAAGAGATGCCAAAGGTACTAAAAAAATCATTATTAGCAATATTTTTGCTATTTTTTCCTCAAAAAAAGAAGAAAAAAATCTTAGCTCCGACTCCGTACCGAGCTGATGTCGTCAGTCGAATGTTTTCTTGCAACCAAAAAACACTAAGAAAATGAAAATAAAATCTGTTTTAGGTGATGTGGTTGGTGATTTATTAGCTGATTTGGAGAAAAAACTAGAATTAGCTAAACCAGAACACAAAGAAAAACTAGAAAAAATAAAAGCTATTTTCTTGAAAAAGCAAATAGTTTAGCCCTCAAAGCTACCAACTAACCATTTACACCATTAAATTAAAGTATTTACATATAAAATATATGTTCGTGGTATTTCCACGTCCAAAAACGACTTAAAAACATCAAAGTAAAATGAAAAAACCAACTCAACCTATTATTTTTCTTAGGCTCATCAATTCTAGTGAAACAACACTTGCACATCTAAAATACATCAAAAAGTGGAATTTGGCACAAATTGTAGAAGGGAAAGTAAACCACCAAAAAAGCGTAAAAGATGCTGTTTGGGCAACTATGGAGAAAATCATTAAGGATTATTGTGTGAAGCTCCAAAAAGGAGAGGCAAAAAATTTCATTCTTCACACTACAAAAACATATATAGGGGGCATTGATGCGGAATTGATGCTTAGAAGCACTAACTCCGTACTTGACCATTTGGATAGGTTACTTCTTACAGGACTTTTGAACTCAAAAAATACATGTACTTACCAATTTGACGGTAATACGAGGGCTATTACGTGCCTTGAACTTACGCTTAATGCTGATTTGGTGGTGTTTACACGCCAACCCACGCAAAACACAAGCGTACTCACGCCTGATGCGCCAGCAAGTCAGCCAGCGAAGCAGGAAATAATACACAACGACACAATAGAAGACGTAGAACAAATGCTAAAAGATTTTTATGCAAGGAGCGAAGAACTTATGATGAAAAAATCAAATAAGCAGGGAGAAGCCAAAAAAACAGATAATTTTTTCAATACAAAATAGTTGCTACCCAGATTTTTGGTACAAAATCTTAGAAATTTTTCAGAAATTAAAATATTCGTAAGAATATGATATTAGAAAATTCAGAAATATTCAGATAATCAGAAATGCAAGGTATAAAAATTTCTTTTGCCACTAATGAATTTTTCTTTTGTGGATAACTTGTGGATAACTTATTGATTTGGTTTGCAGGGGAGAGAGCGAAATTTTCATTTTTCTGTTTATTATTTGGTTTTTACTGTTGTCTATTTTTTAACATTTCTGCCCGTAGGTAGTGCTATGGCACTCTTTTCAAAGAAATTTCAGAAAGTGCGGAGAAAAATTTCTGAAAAGTTCCGAAACTCAAAGAGCAATTTTAGGGCGGACTTTGATTTTCAAAGTGAAGATTTAGCCGCTAAAAGTACATTTTTTTTTAATTTTTTAATTTCATAATCTTTTAATTTCATTCAAAATGCCAACCTACCAAAAACCAGCCAAAAAGAGCCAAGTCCCAGCCGTTACGCCTGACAAACAAAATTCTATGTACGTGGCAAAATTGTACTATAAGAATTTTAAGGGAGAATTAGGCTACTACGTGAATTATTCACGTTTGGAGGGTCAAAAATTCCCTACAATGTACGCAGATACAGAAAGCAAAGAAGCTGCTCAATACGAGTTTCAGAGCCTTGTAAACAATGTTTTGCCGAAATTGGATAGATGCTATTGCATTACTATTTTGCTAAATAAACGCTTCCACGTGAGAGGAAACAATGAAAATGATGTAGTGATGTGTAAGTTCCTCTTCACCAGCAACGCAATGAAAGAAGACGTGCCAACGGTTCGGTTTAGAAAGGATAAGCAGGCATTCAATAATTTTGTTGAAAATCAGCCTTACGTAAAATGGGTAAATTGGTATCTGAAAGATGAGAACGGAAACGATAGTAACAACATTAACCCCAAATATGCAGAAGATTTCGCAAAAATTGTAAAACTTGTAAAAGACTTTTGGAATAAGACAATGCAGCCTGATGAGGTTGATATTTGGGACTACTAAAACTCTCTTTTTCTTACATAGCTTATCCTTGGTTGTGGCGACACAAAACCAGCTTCATTCCAGGACAAGAAAATCAGCCAATTTTCTTGTTTTGGAGTTTTTGGAAAATCAAAAAATCAAATCAAAAAATAAATCAAACACAAAACCAAAAAACCTTACATCAATGACACAAAAAGAGATACAAGAAATGTATATGAAAATGTGCAAAATGGCAGAACAATCATTAGAAATACAAAAACAAACCTTTGAGGTACTCAAAGACATTCAAATTTCCTTAAAATCAAAACGAGCAAAAAAATGACGAAGAAAAAATCAGTACCAGCAGAAAACAACGCAGCAGGCGTAACGTGCAACAATACATCTGTGGCACAAATAGAGGCGTATCTCAAAGAAGTTGGGCGCACCACTTGCAAAAATTTGGAGGAATTGAAAAACCTCAAAACGCACTACCAATGCTCCCGCAGCTTGCAAGAGCTTTCACAATTATTTTTACCTCAAACCAAATAAACTAACCAACAAATGACTATTAAAGAATTGAAAGACCAAATCATTGCTATTTTGCTAGAAAATAACATTGACAGCAAAATAAGCATTGAAATCACAACCCAAGATGATTTTTTTGCCACTGTATTTGAGCAAGAGTTGTTTTGGCGTTTGTCAGTAGTTCACGCATCACTTTACAAAAATTTGGACGAAAATTGCGCAAAAATTGCAAATTTTTTCCTTGAAACTTTCCCAACAGAAGAGGCATTGTTGCAAGCACTCAAAGACAGATTTGCAGGCATACCAGCCGTAGAAATGACCCCAAAAGAAAGAGTAGAAAATTGGAACAAACTACAAGAAAAATGATAACTCTTACCTTTTCCCAAAACAAAATTGCTCACCAAATATACGCCCAGTATGCGTATATTGGTGAGAATAGAGAAGGTTTTTTGGAGATGCGAAATTTATTTTTAGAAGGTCTTCCAAAAAATCCGCACCCAGAAAATAGTGTTTGTTATCCTTTGTGGGTAGCTCCAAATATTAAAATTTGGGAATTTGAAGACTTTATGGAAGACTTCTACATCAAAAAAAATAGAGAGCTAAAAAGCCTATTGGAGCTGAATAAGCTAGATTTTGAGCCAAATAACGAGCAGCTAGACGAGCTGAATAACCAGTTTATTTGTGCTACTTGTAAGCGCAAATTTGCAGGAATAAAAGCACTTCACGGACACAAAAACAAGTGTAAACCAAACTAAGAAAATGGAAAATTTAACGAGAGAAACATTTTTAGCGGGTGCGAAATTCCGCCACAAAGATAACCCTGAATTTATTTATAACTATGACGGGGAGTTTGTGGTTCGTGGTGATAGATTTGGAATGTTGTAAAAATGCTATTATAATGTTCAAAACATCACAAATACCAGTTTTACATCAGTTTTGAGGCGTTTTGAAATTCTTGCCAAATTTCTTGTTGAATATAAACATTATTATTTGTACGAAGAATAACGCAACTTATCAAAAACCTTGTAAACCAAACTAAGAAAATGGCAGAACTCACAAAAAATGACCAAATACGGCATAAACTAGCAGAACTTGCCAAAGAAGGTGCAAAGGTAGAAAATTCAGGGAAAATGTGTAGTGGGTGCGCCTTCAAGCTAAATACAGAGGCTAATTTTGATGTTGAAACTGTTGAAGCCGCTTTTGAATGCACCGTGTTTGGTGGTACTTTCTACTGCCACGCAGCAGAAAGTACCCAATGTAAAGGTTTTATTTATGCAAAAAAAGCTATTTCAGCCCCAATATTTAACCCTCAAACCTAAAAAAATGCCAAAATTTAATCCAAATTGGGATTTTAGCCCTAATGTTCGTTCTAATGAATATACTCAAAATTTGTTTATTAAGAAGTGGGAAGCAGAAAAAAAACGTGAAGATAGACAATATCAATGTGAAGAAAAAAAATGGAAGCGTTTACAGGAAGAGAAAAAAATAAAAAGAAAACTAAGTATAGGTGTGCAAATAGCGTTATTCTTAGAAAAATTTTAACTAAAAAAAATGTATAACTAATGATAGAAAGTAAAGCATTTTTTGACAACTGTATGGAAATTATGCCGCAATACCCTGATAAATTCTTTGATTTAGCTGTTTGCGACCCACAGTATGCAATAGGAGCTGACAAACAATCTAAAAAGCCTATTGAAGTAAAACAAAAAAACGGCAATTATTTAAGAGTTAAAAATACAAACCAATATACGCAAAAGAACTGGGATAATGCAATTCCTGATGAATTGTATTTTAAGGAACTTTTTAGGGTTTCCAAAAATCAAATAATTTGGGGAGCTAATTATTTTGGGTTAAAAGGGGGGTGTTTGGTTTGGGATAAATTAAATGGAGATTGCGACCAATTTGATTGCGAAATAGCTTATGTTAGTTTAAACAATAGAACTGATTTAGTATATTTTCTGTGGCAAGGAATGTTTCAAGGCGTTTATTGCGGTAAAGATATTCGCAAGGCATTGGTACAACAAGGGAATAAACAATTAAACGAAAAAAGAATACACCCAACCCAAAAACCAGTAGCCTTATACGACTGGATTTTCAAAAATTACGCCACCGAAGGAATGAAAATACTAGATACTCACTTAGGTAGTGGTAGCAGCAGAATAAGCGCACACAAATACAAATTAGACTTTGTGGGTTGTGAAATTGATGCTGAATACTTTGAGAAGGCACAAAAAAGATATGAAGATTATGCAAACCAATTAACCTTGTTTTGATAAGGCTCACCACGAAATACTTACATTCATCTTAAAATTTAAAGAAAATCAAATAACGAACAATGGAAATAACACAACAAATAATTCTAATTGTCCTTAGTTTTTGCGTGTGGATAGTTGGCGGGCTAGCAATTTTAATGCTAATTGTGTACCTTTTTGCGGAGGTACTTGTTCACTTTTTAAGTAGAAGTGAAATAATGTTTTTTCGTTTTATTTGCCATTTAGCCCTCAAAGCAAGTGTCCTCAAAGACCCTTATAATATTTACTACCAAAAACAAAGAAAATATATGGACGAATGGGTAGAAAAAAAGATACGAAAAATAAAGGTAGATATTGTAATTGAAAATAAAGAAATGTTTTCAGACAAAAAACTGATTACTCTCCTTGAAAGTGAGATTTTAGAGAAAGAAAAACTTGCCACGCATATTGAAAAGTTGAATATGGAAAAAATTGAACTCCAAAATAAATTAAGAAGTTTGGAAGATGACGAGGATTAAACCATAAAAAAAGCTACTGCAGAAACGCAGTAGCTTTTTAGTTGCCTATCTAATTTTTCACAATTTGATAGGTTTTTTCAGAGGGTTTTTTCACGAGCTGATAGTCGCCATAAGTTCCGCCCCTAATTGTGAGTTTTGAGAAAAAGCCAACATTAAAGCCCATTAACTTTAATTGTGCCTTGTTGGTTTCAAGTGTGCCACTAGAAAACAGATCCGCTAAAAGCTGCTCTTCTTTGCTTATTTTTCTTTGCGGTGCTACTTCTTGTATTACCTCTTGTTGTGGTGCTTCTTGCGCTATTTCTGGCGTAATTTCACTTGTTGGCGTTTCTTCTTCTTCTTCAAGTGCTTCAATACGCTGTTCGTGGTCTGTGAGGGTTTCTCCTATTTGTTCAATGCTTTCATTGATTTGATAAATATTTTCCTGTAATGCCTCAACTATCAGGCGTGAAGCCTCATTTGCACTCTCAAAATCATCTTTTTTTGCATTTTTAACGACTTTGTCAATTTCTTTGAG
>JAYVHJ010000138.1:0-5490 GCA_043771315.1 Raineyaceae bacterium | reverse complement strand
GCAAAGGCGCAAAGTGAAGGCGCAAAGTACGCAAGGAGATACAAAAAACGTAGCATAACAACGTAGTACAACTTTGCGTACTTTGCGTGTATTTTCTTTGCGTCTTTGCGGTTAAGAAAATACATTTTACCGCAAAGGCGCAAAGTACGCAAGGTAATACAAAAAACGTAGCATAAAAACATAGTATAACTTTGCGTACTTTGCGTGTATTTTCTTTGCGCCTTTGCGGTTAAGAAAATACATTTTACCGCAAAGGCACAAAGTGAAGGCGCAAAGTACGCAAGGAAATACAAAAAAGTAGCCATCACAAATTGTAATGGCTACTTTTTTATTGAAGTGATGTGGTATTTTTGTATTTCACTACACACTAAAAACTACACACTCCTCACTAAAAAACTTATTCTTTGATGAAACGTTTAGAAATATTTCCTTTTGATGTTTCCATACGTACAAGGAACATTCCTTTATTCATTTTAGAAATATCAATCATTTTTTCCTCTGTATTGATACTGATTTCATTCACTTCTGCGCCATTCAAAGCGTACAATTTGATAGAAACAACATCAGCATTTACATTGAATTTAAGTATATCAGTAGCAGGGTTTGGCGACAAACTAAGTGCAAGCTCTGCATCATCATTATTACTAATTACGTCAGAAGATTGTGTTAATCCTGCAAGCGCAACAGTAATATTGATTGTATAATCTTCTACTTCACCATAAGTAAAGGCTTGACAAGAAGTAGTAGCAGCATCACTCATAGCTACACGCATACGAGTAGCACCTGTAGAAGCTGTAGAAGGAATAGTAAAGCTAGCAGCAAGTGTGGCAGAAGAACTAGAAGAAGTGCTTACTACAAGTTCACCAGCATCTAAGAAATCACCATCTTTATTATAATCTATATAAATTCTCCAATATTCTGTATAAGCAGTGCTTGCAAATCCAGCACTAAAATTGATAGTTTGAGCAGACCCAAGAGCAACATTTGTAGATGCACCAGTATTGATATAACCACCTGTTTCTGCAGCAGAAACTCTATTGATTGTACCCAATTTCACTAAATCTATCCATTCGTAAGTTCTGTTTGAGCCACTTGATGCACAATATGTAGGAGTTACAACGCCAGAAGTAGTTGTAAATGTAGCACTTGCAGAGTAAGCAGATGTACCAGAAGTACAATTTGTACGTACTTGAAACTCATAAGCAGTACTTGCCACAAGACCCGTAATAGCTACTGATGTACCAGTACGACCTAAAAAGTCAGTCCAAGTTGCGCTAGCAGTTGTTTTCAAACGAACATCATAAGTAGAAGCTCCAGAAACTGCACCCCAATTAAGTGTACTAGTAGTAGAAGCTACCAAAGTAGCAGCCAAAGCAGAAGGAACAGCGCAAGTAGTTGTTACAGGGGCAACATATTTAGCACCCACACCTACAGCGTGCCAAGCGTTTGTTGTTTGGATTTCTTCGTTAGAATTTACGCCATATAAATCTTGTGCAGATTTGATAGCAAAAGTACGAGCATTTGCATAAGTAGAGTTAGCAGAAAGGTAGGTAGCTTCAGTTCTAAAAGCAATTTTAGCCGCTTTATCAATAGTAATAGCACTTACACTAAACGCTTGACTAATATCATTTGTACCACTTCCACCCACAGAAAGTAAATAGAACCAGTAGTTCAAAACACCACTGTTTGTATGCACACCGCAATAGTCATTATTTTGTGTTGGAGTACCACAATTTGGGTTTTGCCAGTAAGTTCCACCATAAGTATCAGGCTGACCTTCCGCATTTGGATTACTCATAGAACGCAAAGAAGGACGCACTTTATCAATATCTTCACCAATCAACCAAGTAGCTTTTCCAGTTGTTGAGTATGCCTCAATAGCTGCTCCCCAAATATCACTAAAACCTTCATTCATTCCACCAGATTCTCTTTGGTAAGCCAAATTAGCTGTTTTTTCACAAACTGCGTGACCAATTTCGTGTCCACAAACATCAAGAGCTGCAAGTGGTTTGAAACGTGAAGCACCATCACCATAAGTCATTACAGAACCATTCCAATAGGCATTTTCAAAACCAGCACCGCCAGGAACATCATCAAAGTGAACATAACTTTTGATTTTTGCATTAGCATTGTCATAGCTACTTCTTCCATGAACATTTTTGAAATAATCATACGTTGCAGTTGCTCCCCAATGTGCATCTAATGCAATTTGGTCAAAGTTAGTTGACATTTCAGCAGCAGTCCAGTTGTTGTCATTATCAGTAAAATCAACAGAAGCAGTATAGCTATTGCTTTTCTTTGCGTTGTAAGTTTCAATACCAAGACCGTGAGCAGTTTCACGCAAACGGTAAGAACCATTGAAAGAATCAGCCGTAATAGGACGTGAGCCAGAATAAGTAGTGGCAGCTGTTCCTGCTACGTTAGCGTGTTTGATAGTTGCGTTTCTGTAAATAATTGCACCAGAAATAGCATCTACATAAATATCAGTTCTGCTGATAGGTGCA
This sequence comes from Raineyaceae bacterium, assembly GCA_043771315.1. Classification (GTDB taxonomy): domain Bacteria; phylum Bacteroidota; class Bacteroidia; order Cytophagales; family Thermonemataceae; genus JANYGM01. The sequence goes on along the minus strand of JAYVHJ010000138.1, from coordinate 2,986 downwards.
GATGCATAAATATCAAATTTGTAAGCAAGGCGCATTTGACCATTATTTCCAAAATAATTCTCAATTACAACAAGTTCACCTTTTGGCTTATAAGTGCCACGAGCCTCGTTTTCTTTTGCAAAAGCTTCATTTGCCTCGTCTTGCCACATATATTTGTCTGCACCTACAAAATTGAGGGCAGAAGAAAGAGCTTGTTGTTCTGAAATTGAAGGAGTTGCATTTACACCAACTATTTGGCGGTACTCACCAGTAAGCATTTCTGCATCACCAGATTTTCCGTGAGCAGTGAAAGTAGAATGTTCTACTTTTAAGTTTTTGTAGTATTGTTGGTATTTGTCGTGGGTGATACCTAATGCGTCAGTTTCAGTAGAAATTTTGACAAGCATATCATTGCTAGACATTTCAAGGTTTGAGCGGAAAAGGTTGTCTGCATCAGACATTTTGGGAGTGTTTCCTGCTGTGTTATCTAATTTGATAACTGTCATTGCATCTTGTTTGATGCGTGTTGTTTGTCCGAAAACTGTAGAAAAAGCTGCCGTACCAAAGAACAGAAAGGCTGCTGTGTAAATGACTTTTTTCATTGAAATTGAAATTTTAGTAAAGTAAGATAATTGGGAATTTTGTTATTTTTTTTATTAAGCGCTGCAAACGTACAACCTAAAAATAACATCTCCAAATATTTTGAAGATTATTTTTCAAAATATTTGGTTTATTTTTGAAAAACCTATTAAAAACAATGAAAAACCAGTTTTTACAAGAATATTATTTGGTTAAATAGTATTTTACAAGATTATTGGAATTGCCCAGTTTAATGCAAAAATCAATTATTTAACTGATTTATAAATTAGCTAAATAATTGATTTATAAGCAAATGATAAATTATAAATACAAGAACCACATCAAATTAATTACACATCAAAACTTACCTATACCCTGTTCCATTGCAACTAAGACACTTATAAGTGCCGTTGGTGGTATAAACTTTGCCATTATTACAAGTGAGGCTTCTACATTTTCCACCAGAACCAGAAGAAACCCCTCCCCTACTACTAGTACTGCTACCACACCCACCCACAGCACACATTAGACAAAGCAACACAAGTGCAACAATCCAACCAAAAGATGACCAAAAAAACGCCACAGAAACAATAATACCCACAATTATAGCCAAGAAAAGCACTACTTGCCACGTTTTCCACTTGTTAGCTTTTTTGATGTCTTTGATGTATTTTTTGATTTCGTTTTTGATAGATTTCTTAATTTCTCTTCTGAGTTGTCGTGTTTCCTTGCGTGTAAGTTTCTGAAAATTTGGTTCAATTTTTGTGTTATTATTTTGTTTTTTCAGATGTAAGATTTCATCAAAAAGCCCGAAATTTTCATTTTTGATTGAATTTTTAGATGTAAGGTTTTCAGCTGAAAAATTGTCACTTTCATAAAGGTGTAGATGTGCAGGCGTTCTTGTGTAGATGCCATCTGCAAAGTTCATACTAATTTGGGTGCGTTGTTGTGAGGCACTAACCATCACAAACAAAAAAAGTACCCAAATGACCAGCACTCGTTGTTTTTTTTGAATAAGTTTTTCCATTGTTGTAATTTTAGATTTGAAAATGTTTAGAGAAATAATTGATTGATTTGTAAAACATAAAATCATTATGAAAATTATTACGTAAATAAAAGAAAAAAAACAATAAGACAAAAAAACAACAGTAATTTATTACGTAGGTTTTGTATTCAATTTTTAAAAGTGTACTTTTGCAGAACTTAAAACAATTATCAAACATCATCACAAATTCAGGATTTAAATCTAGTAGTATAAATTTCTGAAATCTGTATTTTTCTATGAGCGAGAGCCTTTTACCCTACAAAATAATTTCTACTATCTCAGAAGATAGCCAAACTATTACTTATCTCTCTCAAAATGAGCTTTTAGGTCAGAAAGTAGTGCTAAAATGCCTTAAAAACGACTTTTTGCAAGATAAAACTGTTGTAGATAGTTTCAAGGCACAAGCACAAGCGCAAGCACGTCATACACACGCTAATTTGCCTGTTTTGTATGATTTGATAGAAAAACCAGATGCAGTTTTTACAGTATCAGAATACATACAAGGGGAAAATTTGCAAGCCTACATCTCAAAAAATGGGGCAATGACAGAGGAAAACGCCACGACTGCTTTTTCTGAAATCCTTGATGTCTTAGATTTTTCAGAGCAGAATAATTTTAATAACTTAAATTTAAAAAATATTTCTATTACTGATATTATAGTTACAGAAGAGAAAAATATCAAAATAAATCCAAATAATAATAATAATTTCAGCACAAATAACGCTAGCAATACTAAGCCCAATATTAAAAAAGAAACAAAAGAAAAAATCAACAATGCAGGTAAAATCTTGTATGAAATGGTCGTAGGAAAATTACCTACTGTTAAAACTGGTGCTACTTTGCCGCTTCCAAAGAAAGAGAAAAAAGATATTTCTGAACGTATGAATGCTATTTTGGTGCAGGCAGTTTCCAAAAATACACCCACAAAATCTTACAATGAGTTCAAAAAAACGCTTACACAAGATGTAAATGTGGAAAGTTTGGTAATGGCGCAATCTTTTACGGCACTACCATTGATAATTTTTTTAGGAATGTTTGCACTTGTGGCTAGTCTTCTTAGTATAGTTAATACAGACAAACCACTTAGAACAAATATTACTTATAATTTGTATGATGAAGCATTTTTGCAAAGACGTTTAGATTCTTTGCAACAAATCCGTTTACTCAAAATCAAAAGTGATAGTTTGGAAATGGTCAATTCACAAAAAAAGGACTCCACGTATGTGTATGTGCATAAAGTGAAGGCAGGAGAGAGTTTGCAGAGTTTGGCAGTTCGTTATAATATGTCAGAGGCGCATTTTAAGAATATGAATAATTTTGAGGGCAAAAATAGTGGTTTTAGAGAAGGTTTGGGTGTACGTGTGCTTGTACGTACTGCGCACA
>JAYVHJ010000137.1:0-8644 GCA_043771315.1 Raineyaceae bacterium | reverse complement strand
GTCAGGATTTCCTGCCCTAAAATCTTCTGCATTAAAATAAAAACTTGGAATAGTCAAAACGCCTACACGGTATTTTTTGTTGTTTTCTTCATATTCAACAATTTTTTTTGTTAGTCCCGCCTCATCAATGTTTATTTTTTCTCTTATCATACGTACTTCTTGTGGTTTTGCAGTTGTACCATCTTTTGCAGAAAGTATAGACAAACGCACCACTGTACCTTTTTTACCTCTAATAAGTTGGATAGTTTCCTCTATTCTCCAACCCACCACATCTACCATTTTACCTTCATCACCTTGCGCTACACCAATAATTTTGTCGTTTTCAGCAAGTCTTTTGCTTTTGAAAGCAGGACTTCCAGGGCGTACACCTTTAATAACTGTATAATCATTTTCTGTACCCAAATTTGCGCCAATTCCTTCCAAAGAGCTATTCATAGTCATTTTGAAATTGCTGGCGTCAATAGGTGAAAAATAGCTTGTATGAGGGTCGTAAGATTCTGTTACACAATTCATATATTGTTGAAAAACTTCCTCTGATTTTGTTTGAGCAAGATTTTTCTTAAATTTTTCGTATCTTTTCCCTAATTTATTGACAATAGCAGTATCTTTTTCACCTGTCAGTTTGGCAGTTAAAATTTCGTTTTTGATAATTTTGCGCCATTCTTTGTCTAATTCTTTTTCAGAAGAAAGCCACGCCAAAGAATCACGGTCAGTTTCGTAGTATTCATCAGCAGAAAAATCATATTTTTCCTTCAAAAGTTTCTGATTTCTTTCAATACGTTCTTGTACACGCTTAGTAAAAGTATTGTAAATATTGAAAGGAATAACTAAATTAGTTGTTTCTTGCGCTAATTCATCATCAATTTTATTACGGTATTTCTGAAATTTTTTGATGTCATTTGCGTGAAAATATAGCCTGTCTTTATCTAGTTCATTGATAAATTTATCCAAAATAAAGGAGGAAAGAGAATCATTAAGGTTTTGTTTTTTATAATGCTCACGTTTCAAAATAGACACAATAAGTACAGCTTTTTTTTCTAGTGCAGCGTTTGGTTTAAGCACAAGATTAGTATCAGCCTCTACTTTTTCGTATTTTGTCGTGGCAAAACTTTTGCGGATATTACTAAAAAAACTAGGATTAGTAAACCCAAAAATCATCACAATAATAGGTAGCGAAACTACCAAAAACGTCTTTTTCATAAAACTTAAATTTTTAAAATTTATACTAAAATTCATATCTATTCTTATTTTAACTTCAACAATTAGTAACGCAATAAAGATGCTATTATTATCAAATTTAAGAAATATTTTGGTTTTTTCTGGAAATATTTTCTTAAATATTTTTTAAATGTTTTGTTTTTTATTGATTTATATTGCTTATTTGAGGATAAAACGTATTTTTGTGTGATTTGTTTGTCTTGAATTATGAATGAATACATTGTTTGCGGTCAGATAAGGCAATATCTTATCTCTACATTTTCCAAAATCTTTTTCAAAAAATGAAAAATTTGTTTTGACAACCTACAAAATGCCATTTTTATTGGGATTTATTTTATTTTGGGTAATATTTTTATTACCTCTGAACATCTGTGTAGCACAAATAAGCCGTTTTTCTCAATTTTATTATGCTCCCACACTTACAAATCCTGCCAGTATTAGCCTCAATGGTGAGATGTCGGCACGCCTAAATATACGCAACCAACGCATAGGCGCAGGTCAAAACTATTCTACGGCACTTTTTACGTTTATTTACCCACTTTTAGATGAGAAAAAAACTATCAACCGTGGTGCGGCAAGTTTGAGCCTATTCAATGAATCTGCTGGAACAAATAGTTTATTGCGTACAACTGGTATTTTGGCTACTTTTGCCTATAATTTGCAGGTAGAAAACGAACTTTTTTTGAGTTTTGGTTTGCAAGGTGGTTTTTTCCAGCGGAGCATCAACACAGCTGAAATACGTACCGAAAGTCAGTATTTAGATGGTTTTGATGCAAATGCGCCTATTAACGAGAAAATTCCTGTTTTTCGTTCTAGTTATGCGCTTGTCAATGCAGGAATGTTATTTTATAAAGAAAACTTGCGCCAAGAAGTGCCTTATTATCTCGGAATTGGGCTTTATTACCTCAATAAACCAGATTTATCTTTTTATAATCAGCCTAGTACATTGCCTATTACGACTATTTTTTCAGGAGAAATAAAAATATTTGATAATGAACAGTTTAGCATTCACCCAAACTTCCGCTTAATAGTCCGTAATCCGCAAACTACGGCTAATATTGGTGGTTTGGCACGTTATTATTTCAATAATTTTGATGAAGGTGCAAGGCGTTCTTTTTTAGGTGCAGGTCTTTGGTACAATACAGCTGGAATAGCGGTTTTTGGGCTACAGTTAGAGAAACCTAATTATACTTTTGGCGTAAGTTATGATATTTCTTTGGCAGGTAATGCGCCTTCAAGACAAGTCAGTAATGCCTTAGAAATTTCAGTAGCGTGGCGAAATATTGTAGATAGAAACAAAAATAAACGTGCTGTACCGCTTTCTAGTGGTAATAACAACCGTATTGAATACGTAGAAGGAACACAGATTATCATCAGACAACCTATAGAAATCATCACACCACAAAAAACTTTTCCACTTTCAGAAGCTGAAAAAGCACTTTTTGATGAAGATTTACTTTTTGAAGAAGAAAAATCAGACCTTCTTCCCAAAACCCAAAAAATATTAGATAATACTTTACTTGTTTTAAGAAAATATCCCAATATTTTACTTAAAATCACTATTGGCACAAACGACCAAGAAAGGCGTGGGCGCACTTATGCAGAAAGACGTTTGAGAGTTATTCGTAATTACTTGATTTTGAATAAGATAAGTCCTGCAAAAATTATTTTACAAAGACTAAAATCAAACCAAAATGCTAAAATGATTTTGCTGAGATAAAATATTGATTATCATTTTTTGTATTTAACTCACAACTCATAATTCACAACTATTTAACGTGTATTATGTGCTGTGAGTCCTGCTTTTGTGGCGAGATAAGAATATTTATCAAATTTTTGTTCAAAATCTGCAAAGTTTATTAAATCTGTAAAAATTTCTTCTCTATTTTCAGAAAAGCATTTAATCCAACCAATATTCAAAAGTTCTTTTAAACTATCCTTAAGCAATGTTTTATCCAAATTAAGTTTTTTGTGTAGATTTTCAAAGGTTTCTACAAAATATAATTCATCTAAAATATCAAATTCCAAATCTGTCATTATATTAAATTTATTCTAGGTTTTATAGTTGTTTATTTATTGATTTTATGCCTAAAATTAGTAAAAAACGAAATAATTAGCTAATTTTAAGAATTATTTTAGATTAAATTTTAGATTCAGAATTACATATAATGGAATTAGAAGAAAAAATACAAGCTGTAAAAGCTGTATTTGATGTTTTAGATGCAGAAATTGCACTTTTTCAAGAAAATACTAAACTTGGTTGCAAAAGTGGTTGTGGAGAATGTTGCAAAAAACCTACCATAGAAGCTACTATTTTGGAGTTTTTGCCATTGGCATTCCATTTACATAAAGAAAATTTAGTTGATGTATTTTTAGATAAAATTAAGAATAAAAATATCCTTGATAATACCAATAATGAAGTAATGAATGATGGAATTTGTGTGCTTTTTGCACCTTTTTTGCCCAACGGGAAAACTGGTTATTGCACCATTTATGAGCATAGAGGACTTATTTGTCGTTTATTTGGATTTTCTGCAACCACAGACAAAAACGGACAAAAATTACTTGCTACTTGTCGTATAATCAAAGAAAATTATAAGGAAGATTATGAAAAAGCAGTTGAAAGTATCAAAAATGGTGCTTTTATCCCACTAATAAGAGATTTTTATTATAAAATGTATGCCATTGACCTTAATTTGGGAGAAGGGCGTTTACCCATCAATGAAGCTATAAAACGTGCTTTGGAGCTTGTAGATACTTATTTTTATTATGCTAATCAAGAGGAGGTTTAATTTTGTTTAACTTTTGGAAAGTTTAAACTTTCCAAAAGTTATTTACTGAACGCTACTAATCCCAACGCAAATGCTTCACAGATTCCCCAGAATTGGCAAGTTCTATCAAAGAATCTATTCCAATTTGAAGATGTTTGTCCACATAAGAAGTAGTAACAGTTTTATCACTTTCAGAAGTTTTCACGCCTTCTGGTGTCATAGGGTTATCAGAAACCAAAAGTAACGCACCACGAGGAATATCATTAGCAAACCCTACCGTAAAAATAGTGGCAGTTTCCATATCAATACCCATAGCACGGATTTCTATAAGGTAGTTTTTGAAGGCTTCGTCGTGTTCCCAAACACGTCTGTTTGTAGTATAAATAGTGCCCGTACGGTAGTCTAACTCATGTTTTTTAATCATAGAAGAAACAGAACGTTGCAAACGGAAAGAAGGCAAAGCAGGTACTTCTGGGCGCAGATAATCATTGCTTGTTCCCTCGCCTCTGATAGCGGCAAGTGGTAAAATCAAATCCCCTAATTTCATATTGTTTTTTAGCCCACCACATTTGCCCAAAAATAGCACCGCTTTTGGCATAATAGCAGCTAATAAGTCCATTACAGTGGCTGCCATAGCACTTCCCATACCAAAATTAATAATGGTAATATTGTTTTCTTTTGAAGTAGCAGAGCGCATTGGTTTGTCGTTTCCATTGACAGGAACGGCAAATTTTTCTGCAAACATATCTACATAATTTTGGAAGTTAGTAAGCAAAATATAGTCGCCAAAGCTATCCAAAGGCATTCCTGTATAGCGTGGAAGCCAGTTTTGTACTATTTCATCTTTTGTTTTCATAAATGATTTTAATAAGTTAATTTTTTTGCAAAAGTACAAAAAAACTTTAATTAAACAAATGACAATTAGTTGTGAGTTATGAGTTATGAATTATGAATTAATATAATACACTGATAATCAATATTTTGTATTCATTCACAATTAAAAATTCACAATTACTTTATTGTTCCTTTAAAATAAAAAACTTCCTCTCTATTACTTGCGTTGGTCATCAAAAGAAATGTTTTTCTTACATCTCCTTCTTTTTCATCTTTTGTATTATAATGAATAGTTATTTTAGCTGTCTGACCATATTCTATGGGTGTTTTCGTCCATTCTAAGGTGCTACAATGGCAACTTGTTTGTATACGGTAAATTTGTAGCGGTTTTTTTCCTACATTTTTGATTTCAAAGGTAAAATCTAGGGTTTCTCCTTTCTTTTTTTCACCAAAAAAGTGTTCTTTTGCAGTCAAAAACTGTATTTTGGGCGCATTTGGAATAGTATCCTTAATGATTTCTTTAATGACTTCTTTCTTTGTTTTAGTAGTATCTTGTGCAAAGATATTTAAAGATGATACAAGTGATAATACCAATAATACAAGTAGTTTTAATGTGGGATTTTTCATAAATTCAGTATTTTTTAATATGATTTTGACTAGAATTTAATACAAATATACACTTTTAATTTAAGATTTTTTGTATTTTATTTAATTATCACTTTGCTTTTGCATACAGTCTTCTTTCTTAATTTTTAATTCTAAGCTAAAATATTTTGTTTTTTTCTATTTCTTTTCCTAAATTGCGGGAAATATGCTTAATAGCAGATTTTCCAAATCTTTTACTTCTTAATCCTTTTGTGTTTGTATCATCACTACAAATATAAAGGATTTTTCAAATTTTTGATAGCCTACCACACCGCAAAACTCATAGCCTACAATACCAAACCTAAAAAAATTATGAAAATTCTAATGCTTGATAATTACGACTCATTTACCTATAATTTGGTACAACTTGTCAAAGAAAATTCACTTTTTGAGATAGATGTACTTAGAAATGACGAAATTAGCCTTGCTGATGTAGATAATTATGATAAAATTATTCTCTCGCCTGGTGCAGGTGTACCACGTGATGCAGGTATTATGTGTGAGTTGATAAAAACATATCAAAACACTAAAGCTATTTTTGGTGTTTGTCTTGGCATGCAGGCAATAGGAGAAGTCTTTGGCGCAAATTTGGTGAATATTGATGCCCCTTTGCACGGTGTTTCTACATCTATAAAACATCATTCTAACAGACTTTTACGTAATATTCCAACTGAATTTAAGGTTGGGCGGTATCATTCGTGGGCGTTGGAAAGTGCTACTGTTCCCAATAATCTGGAAATTACAGCTACTGATTTTGATGGAGTTGTGATGGCAATAGAACACAAAACTTTACCTATTTTTGGTGTTCAATTTCACCCAGAAAGCATTTTAACGGATTTTGGAAAGGAAATAATGGTGAATTTTCTGAATAATTAAACAAAAATAGCCTTTAAATCTCCCAAAGGGACTTTAATACGGTTTTTGTCCTTAATTAAGGACAAAAACTGTATTAAAAACCCTGAAAGGGTTGAACAATCATAACCCCACGTGAAACTTGGGGAACGACAAACAATAAAAAAATGAATTTTAAAATTATCATAGAAAAACTGATGTCAGGCTACAAACTAAGCACTTTGGAAGCCTACGAGTTGATGAGCAAAATAGGTGAAAATGGCTTTAATGAAGGGCAAAATACTGCCCTAATCATTGCCCTAAGTTGCCGTGATATTGCGTTGGAAGAGATTATTGGCTTTAGAAATGCCCTTTTAGATTTGAGTATTCCAACAACGCTTACGCAATATGATGCCATAGACCTTTGTGGTACTGGTGGAGATGAAAAAAACACGTTTAATATCTCAACTTTGGCAGCTTTTGTGGTGGCTGCAGCAGGCTATAAAGTTGCTAAACACGGTAATTATGGCGTTTCTTCTGTGAGTGGCTCGTCTAATGTGTTGGAAAAATTAGGTTACAAATTTTCTAATGATTCTTCCAAATTAGAAAAAGAACTTAATGAACTAGATATATGCTTTTTGCACGCTCCTCTGTTTCACCCTGCGCTCAAAAATGTTGGTGCAATACGCAAACAACTGGGTATTAAGACTATTTTTAATACACTAGGACCTCTCGTAAATCCTGCCAAAACCAAAAAACAGTTTGTAGGCGTTTATAACCTAAAACTTGCTAGATTGTATCATTATTTGTTGCAACAAGATAAAAAAAACTATGTGGTTGTACATTCTGTTGATGGTTATGATGAAATTTCTCTAACTGCAAATGTGCAATATCTTTCTTCTCGTGGTGAAAATCTACTAAATCCTGCTGATTTTGGCTTTGAGATGCTCACGCAAGAAAGTCTTTTTGGAGGTGATACGCTGGAGCAAGCTCGTGATATTTTTGTTGATGTAATTTCAAATAAAGGCACTAGGGCGCAAAATAATGCAGTTATTGCCAATGCAGCAACAGGAATACAATGTTTTGAGGACAAAAAAACACTTTTGGAGTGTGTCAGTATTGCACAAGAAACGCTTCAAAGTGGTAAAGCAAATGAATTATTGAAAAACCTTATTGAAAAACAGTAAAAAAATTATGTTATAACTTTCCAAAAGTTTTAAACTTTTGGAAAGTTGCTAAATATCTTAAAAAATTAAAAAATGTTACACGAAATCATAGAAAATACCAAAAAACAAGTTGAGCAAAATAAGGCTTTATTTCCTGTCAAATTACTTGAAAAAAGCATTTATTTTGACTCCAAAGGCGTTTCTTTGGCTGATTATCTTACGCAAAAAGGCAAATCAGGCATTATTGCGGAATTTAAGCGCAAATCTCCCTCAAAAGGCATTATCAACGAGTATGCAGACGTGGTGCAGACAAGCATAGCCTATATGCAGGCGGGAGCATCTGCGTTGTCTATTTTGACTGATAAAACCTATTTTATGGGCAAAAATGAAGACCTTACGCAAGCTCGTAATGCTAATTATTGCCCTATTTTGAGGAAAGATTTTATTATTGACGAATACCAAATCATTGAAACCAAGTCCATTGGGGCTGATGTGGTGCTTTTGATTGTAGCTTGTCTAGAAAAAGATGAACTTCAAAAACTCTACAATTTTGCCGTTTCTTTTGGGCTTACAGTACTTTTTGAAATTCACGACAAAACGGAATTAGAGAAACTTCCAACTAATTTATCTTCTCAAAATGCTCTTATTGGCATCAATAACCGCAATTTGAAGACAATGAAAGTAGATGTTCAAACTTCTTTTGATTTGATAGAAGACTTGAAAATGAGATTTAAGGATATTGTTTTTATCTCTGAAAGCGGTTTGAATGATATTGAAACAGTCAAAAAACTCAAAAATGTGGGTTATTCAGGCTTTCTGATGGGAGAATATTTTATGAAAACGCCCAATCCTGCAGAAACTTTAAAACAGTTTTTGATGTAAAAAACATCAATACTTAGACAAGTGGGCATGCCCACTTGCTCATATAGAAATAACGAAAATAATGATTATAAAAGTTTGCGGATTAAGAGAAAAAGCTAATGTACTGGCAATAGATACACTTTCTATTGATTTGATGGGAATGATTTTTTATGAAAAATCACCTCGTTTTGTGGAAGGAAACACAGAAAATATTGGAGATATTCCTATCACGAACACACCAAAAGTGGGCGTTTTTGTGAATAGTTCTTTGGAATATATTTTGGAGAAAATAGAAAAATATCAACTCCAATATATCCA
>JAYVHJ010000136.1:0-2068 GCA_043771315.1 Raineyaceae bacterium | reverse complement strand
TCCTGACTTCACAAAAACGGAACTTTTACAGTACCAAACAACTCAAAGACTTATTTGATAGACAATAATAAGTGGAGGTGCAAAAATCAGAAAATGATAAATAAACCTAGTTTGAAGATACACTTTAAACTCTATCCAATTTACTTTTAAGGCGGAAATATCATATACTTTTGCCTTCATTGTTCTGTATATCTGAAAATCAATTTCCTTATGATTTTCTTCATATTTGGCAATAATAGCATCATAACGTGCCACTATTTCACGGATTTTCTCCTCTGAAACTTGCGCTGTAGGTTTTTCTGATGTCCTTTCTGAAACATCTACTTTTTCAATGTCCACCATAAAACTAAGTTCGTTGTACAAAACGCCCAATTCTTTGCCACAGTCGTGAAAACGGATAGCTTTTAGCTTAAACTGGTTAGACGAGTCTAATAAACTAAGTGCCATAATAAAAATAGAAAGCGACACATTGATAATGTTTAGGTCATTGGCATTGATGTGTTTAAACGTCTGACTAAAAGACAACAGGCTCAAAATCACCACATAAATAGACAAAAAAGTAATAGACAGATTTGACAAATGATTAAGCGTGTGATAGCGGTTACTGGCTATAAAACGGATATTTTTTATCATATCTACTCGTTTGTGCCATTTTTGTATTATTTTTTCCAAGATAATAGAAGATAATAAATGTAGTATTTTCGTTAAGCAAGTTAAGTAAATTTTTAGAAAATCAAAAAAAATACTACATTTACAAGTGGTTTGTATTTATTTTATCAAAATTTATGTGTTATAGCGTATTTAGAAAAATAAAAACAGTTGTCAAAAAATTCAATTTAGACTCTAGACTAGTTAAATTATTTGACAACATAACGCCTATATTGCCAAGTGAATGGTTAAAAGAAAGCCTAGAAATGTCGTTGATGATGCCTTTGATGAACGAAAAAACAAAGGCAGAACGCATTATTTCGCCAATATTGCTAGAAGTAGTCAAACATTATAAAAGTCAAGTGTCTTAGGGAAAAATACCCCTGTATTGTATGGTTGTGCCACAGACGGCACTGAATGGCGTTTTATGCGTTTTGAAAATAATATTTTTTATATTGATACAAAAATTTACACAGATTTGAAAGAAATTCTGGGTGTTTGGCATAAAATTTTATATCAATAACTGATGTTACGCAAGAAATAATTTTGTCAAATGTATTTGTTGTAGATACGCACCGTAGTGCGTATCCACGTAGAACAACACGAAAGTAAACAAAACCATAATAACTAAGTTGGCTCAAATACATTATTCTACGTGGATACGCACTGCGGTGACGTATCTACAAATACATCTGCGTGACATCAATAAATAAATACACATCAACTTTCCAAAAGTTTTTTTACTATTTTGTCTTTAATAAGTTTTCATCTTTTTCCAACTTCAAAAATTTTGCGCTTATTATCTGACTTTCATACTCCAAAAGTAGTTCATATTCTTTGTGTTGTTGGTTTTTGTAAGCCATAAGCATTTGTTCACGTACCAAATCAAGGTGCGTGTCTAAGCGTTTTATAGAAAATTTGCGCATTTGCTGGATAAACAACGCCTTGTGCGTGAGTGCCTCCAAAAGTGCGAGTTGCGTGTTGGAAAGCATATTGGACAATGGGGCATGCCCCATTGCATTTGGTACTTTGTTTTTCATTTTGGATACTTTTAAACACCCTCAATAATAGCTATTTCATCTTCTGTGAGGGCATAAAGCGCATAAACCAACCTATTTATTTTGTCTTCATTGAACGTAATTTTATTTTTGATAAGTAACTGCTTACTCTCCAAAATCTCCCCTTGCAACTCTTTGTACAATAACAGCAACTGCTCCACACAAACTACTATTTGGTCGTGGGAGTTTTGTGTTTGTTTTGTTATTTTTGGGATTGGAAGTTGCTCTACGTGATTTTTCTTCACTTCTGCCAAAACTTCTCCTTTTTCTGGATTTATTTGATAATAATAAAAATCTGTTAATTTAGAATTCAGAATACCCAAAATAAATTTATGAGCTATTTTTTCAGAAATCAAAATATG
>JAYVHJ010000135.1:0-3198 GCA_043771315.1 Raineyaceae bacterium | reverse complement strand
AAAATAGTTTTTTTCTAAGAAATCCTCTAAATAAAATGTAAAAAATAATGTTCCTGTTATAAGTAAAATAGTTGCCATTAAAGCTATTTTGTTGGTATTTTTGTTTTTGTCTTCTAACACATCAATAGATGTGTTTTTGGCTACTTTTTCCTCTTGATGTTCTAAAGAAAATTGTATTTTTTCTTCTTTATACAAAATTTCTATTTCTTTAATGATTTTTATCACCAAAAAAGCAACTAAAACACCCATACCAACATAAACACCAATATAAGTAGCTAAAATACCCAAAACTACGTTATTAACATTCTGAAAAAAAGAAAAATCTCCTACTAATTTCTCCATAAAAACCTCCCAAACTGCTTGAAATGGCTTTTGATAAAAGAAAATACCCACTAAAACTTTTTGTAATGAAGATTCTAACATACTCAAAACAGCAAGAAAAGATATTGCCAAACGAACATTTTTAATAATGGTGAACAAAAAATAACCTAAAAGTCCTTGAAAAATAACAGCTATATGTGCCATTATGCTTGCGTGAGGACTTAAAATCATTTTCAAAATCAGGACAATAATCAATGATTGGAGTATATCAGAACGCTTTTCCGAAAATTTTGCCAGCAAACTAATCCACAAAACAGCACTTGCTACTATGAAAATACTTGTAAATGGAAGTTTTAGCGTGTGCAAAATACCTCCCAAAATCCCCTCTGTAAACGCCCAAAAAGCCGTTATTTTTAAAAAATTATTATTCATTTTAAATTTTAAGTAAATTTGATTAGTTTACAAAGATATTTTTATAAAACTATAAATCAAATTTTGAACCAAAAAATACTAATTCTTTATGTATTTTCGTTATGTTTGCAAATAAGTATATAGTCCTTAATGGTTGTATATAATCCAAATACCAAAAAAATGAACAAAATCCTTTTAATTATCCAACGTGAGTACCTTTTGCGTGTGCGCAAAAAATCTTTCGTGATAATGACGTTGCTCACTCCTTTGCTTTTTGCTGCGCTGATGGTCGTACCAGCTTGGCTTGTCAATAGTGATGCCCTCAAAGAAGTTAAAAATATTGAAGTTTTTGATGAAACAGGTATTTTTAAAGACAAAATGAGAAGTACCAAACAACTTACTTTTACGTATGTTGATGGTCAGAAAAGCCAATTAGAGGCTGATTTTAATAAATCTAATGCATTTGCATTGCTTCATATTCCTGCTACTAACTTTGAAGAAAAAGGTAAAATATCTCTGAAAGGCAAAAAAACCATTAGTACAGAGGTAGAAATGGACATTAGGGCAGATTTGGAGCGTATTCTCAAAGATTACAAACTGCTTAAAGTGGGTATTACGCAGGAAATGATAGATAAAAGTAAGACTCGTCTTAGTATGAATACCACGACCTTAAAAGATGGTAAAGAAACTGAAACAAGTTCTATTGCAGTGCTTGCAATAGGGTTTATTAGTGGTTTTATGATTTATATTTCTGTCTTTATTTATGGTGCGCAAGTAATGCGTAGCGTTATTGAAGAGAAATCTAGCCGTGTGATTGAAGTGATGATTTCTGCGGTAAAACCTATTCAATTGATGTTAGGGAAAATTATTGGTGTGGCGTGTGTTGGGCTAACGCAATTTTTGCTTTGGATTGTTTTTACTGCCATAATTTCTAGTGTTACTGGGCGGTTTTTGGTATCTGACCAGCTAAAAAACCAGTTAGAAAAAAGCAAACAAGTACAGATGAATGAAAAAACACAACAAATAGCTACAGAAGCAAATGATGCATTAGATGAGAAAAAAGGTGGTGGAATGATGGAAAAAGTAACAAAAGCACTTTCTACTATCAATTATGTGCTGGTGATAGGCTGTTTTCTCTTTTATTTCCTTTTTGGATATTTGTTATATAGTGCTATGTTTGCGGCAGTTGGCTCTGCGGGTGATAGTGAAACAGATGCACAACAATTTATGTTACCTGTGAGTATGCCCCTGATTTTAGGGATAATTATGGCGCAAAGCGTGGCGGCAAATCCTGATAGTAGTTTGGCATTTTGGGGGTCTATGATTCCATTCACCTCGCCTGTCGTGATGATGGTGCGTGTGCCTTATGGTATTCCTGCGTGGGAAATTGCACTTTCTATGACTATTTTGTTGGGTACTTTTTTGGGTATGACGTGGCTTGCAGCACGTATTTATAGAGTTGGTATTTTGCGCTACGGACAAAAAGTAAACTTCAAAGAAATAGGAAAATGGATTTTTATGAAATAGTTTTATAAAATAGTCGGTTATTTTAATAAGAAGCCTTTCAAAAGTAATTTTGAAAGGCTTTTTTGTTGCAGAAGGAAACTTCTGACAATACAGAAACTATTTACAAAAACTTATTTATTCTTCCATCTTGGTCCGTTACCAAGATAGTAGGGGTCAGTATGAATAATCTTTAAATCTTCCCAATCAAACATTTCATCTTTAAAGTCAAACCAAAAATTACTAGGACAAGTATTAGGCTCAAGAGTAAAGCTCATTTGTGTCATCAGTCTTGTATATAGTAAGTCTATTAATTCGTTGTTGGTGTCGCTAACGCTAGAACACCAACAACGGCAGAAATAGCAGATTATTAGGCATAAAAACCTACCAAATCCATCTATTTATAGGATATTCTGTTGTTTTTATATGGTTTTTATTACCAGTATAAGCATTGGTATAAATTTTTATTATACCCTGACTTCTCATCCATCCAGTATGTGTAAAACATAACACTTTGGCATTATAACTTTCAGTAGGTATCACATAATAAATAGCATAGATTTGTGAAAGATTATAGTCATTTAGAGAACTATAACTGAAGTTCACCTCATCAAGTATTATTTGTGGTGTTTGAGCAACATCATAATTTGTTGGTGAAAATGGAGGAAGTACATATTTCGTAGCAATCAGTTGTCGTACTGTGTTGGTCAAATCACTCGTTTGAGCTTTCAAGGAAATGATTGATAATACCATCACCAAAGTCAAGATTATTTTTTTCATTTTAAATTAAATTTATGGTTGAACAAAAACTTCCCAAGCAGTTATTCCTAAGAATATTAGCAACTGCCCCTCTGGTGTTGTTATATTTCTTTGATTGGCTGGCAAGAGTTGATAATTTAGTGAGGGGGTAAAAGTATTTCCTGCCGTTGTTGGTGTTCTAGCGTTAGCGACACCAACAACGAA
>JAYVHJ010000134.1:0-14360 GCA_043771315.1 Raineyaceae bacterium | reverse complement strand
TCGTGCCTTAAATGCACAGTCAGAATTTGGCAAACAATTAGACTCTTTGGCTGATGCTTGCACTTTTGGTGTTTTACCTTCAATGTTGGCGTTTTCATTGCTTAATCAGAGTAATCCTAGTTTTAGTTGGTTACCTTATTTGGCATTTTTGATAGCAATGTTTTCTGTAATGCGCTTGGCAAAATTCAATATTGATACTCGCCAGAGTGAGTCTTTTATTGGTGTTCCTACGCCTGCAAACACAATTTTATGGGCAGCATTCCCGCTAATATTAGCCAATAATCCAGAATATAAAAGCTATATTTTGAATGAAAATGTACTTGTTTTTTTGATAATTTTGATGTCGGGTTTGCTAGTAGCAGAAATACCTTTATTTGCTTTGAAATTTAAAACTTTTGGTTGGAAAAACAACGAAATAAAATTTATCTTTTTGATAATCAGTGTGTTATTATTAGCATTTTTGCAATATTTGGCTATTCCTCTGATTATTTTTCTGTATGTGGTTATGTCGTTAGTAGATAATCAATTACGAATTACGAATTAACAATTACGGAAATATATCTCATACATCACACTTCACACATCAAAAAAAATGTTTACAAATGTAGAACACATAGGCATTGCCGTAAAAGACATAGCTTTTTCTAATGCTATTTTTGCCTCACTTTTTAATCAACAGCCCTACAAAGCTGAAATAGTCGCTTCTGAAAGCGTGATGACTTCTTTTTTTAAGATAGGAAACACCAAAATAGAACTTTTGCAAGCTACAAGTGAGCATAGCGCAATAGCAAAATTTATAGAAAAAAAAGGAGAAGGAATGCATCATATTGCTTACGAAGTAGAGGATATAGTAGCTGAAATGGCACGCCTAAATGAAGCAGGTTTTGTGCTTTTATCAGAAACCCCCAAGCGTGGAGCAGATAACAAATTGGTCTGTTTTCTTCACCCAAAATCAACTGGTGGCGTTTTGATAGAACTTTGTCAGGAAATAAAAGAACTATAAAAGGTGTGAGTTTTTAGTGATAAATAGATTTTTAAAACCACAAATCAAAATAAATAAATGATTTATTTGTTTTTTTGATTTGTGGTTTTTTTATTATATTACGGAAAATATTTTATCAACACCAAAATTAAAAATAATATGAAATTTTTACTTTTTATACTCATTTTCTCTTGCTTACTTACCGTTTGTTACGGGCAAGATAGCACCGCCACAAAAATAGAACTTTTTGAATCTCACGTAGATGACATTCTCAAACTTAAAAAGGAAGAGTCGCAAGATGTTAAAACAAGCGTTGCCTCTGTTTTGAAAGCCGTAGATGTTCGTGAAACACCTGCCATTGTTACAGTCATCACACAGGAGCAAATACAACGCTCTGGTGCAAGAGATTTGATAGATTTGTTTTGGCTCGTACCAGGTCTGGACATTGTCAATGATTTTGGTAATACTCGTTTTTTGGCTATTAGAGGGCAATCTGCAGAAGAAGGTAAAGTACTATTATTGCTTGATGGGCATATTATGACAGAAACCAACTATGGAACAGTTCCTATTGGACAACGCTTTCCGCTTGGTTGGTTTGAGCGTATTGAAATCATACGAGGTCCTGGCTCGTCTATTTATGGTGGTACTGCTGGGCTTTGTGTGGTAAATCTTATTACAAAAAAAGGAAATAGTAACAAAAAAAATACCATTAGCTCTACTTATGAACATTCTTTGGGAAGACAACAACGAGTTGCTTCTGATTTTTTGATAGGAAAAGAAATCAAAAAAGATTTTTATTTTAGTATTGGAGGGGCTTTTTCTAGCGCAAATCTTAGTAATAGACTGATAGAACGCCCTAATCAGCAAATCAATTATGCAGATAGCTCCGCCGTAAGAAGTGCTATGTTTAAGGCTGATTTGCATTATAAAAAACTGAATATCAATTTTTTAGCGGAAGATTATAGAATTCAACGTACAGAAAGTGATGATAAATTGACTGTATTCAATGGTTATTATCTTTATAGTGATTATACCATTAATATTGGTACAAAAACACAAATAGTACCTTATTTGCGTCTTAAAATCCAAGAACCTTGGAATGTTTATGGTGGAAGACAAGGCATTTTTACTGAACTTCACAAACAAGCCATTACAGGTATAAAAGCACTAGTTTCTCTTACATCTAATACAGATATTACGTTAGGAACTGAAAATATCTATACTAATGCAAAATATACTAAAGAAAATAATGGGCTTGCTTATTTCAAATCTGGCAAAAATGTATTCACAATGAATAATTTTGCCGTTTTTGCAGAAGTTAGCCAAAGAACCAAATACGCTAATTTTTCTTTGGGTGGGCGTGCAGATATTCATTCTACAGCTGGTGCGGCAGTAGTGCCTCGTGTGGGTATTGCAAAAGCATTTGATAAATGGAACTACAAAATTATTTATAGTCAAGCATTCAAAACTCCTTCTACGGCTAATATCAACTATATTATAGATAGTTCTAAGAATACTTTGCCTGAAAGAATAGAAGAAATAGACATAGAAATAGGCTACAGACCTAGCAAACATTTTGCCATTACTGCCAACTATTACCGCATAAAAGTAGCTGATTTTATTGCATTTGTGCCTTCCAATTCTTTGATAGAAGGTTCTTATACGAATGATGCCCGTGTGGGTACGCAAGGCGTGGAGGTAGAAGCAACACTTACCTATCCTAAATTTATCCTAAAAACTAGCTATTCTTATTACATTCCTACTTTTAGAGAGGTAAAAGAACTTATTATCCCAGAAAATGACAAAGTGATGCAAGGGCTTTCTCCTCACAAAATTACAATGCAAACAAGTTGGGAAATAACTAGAAATATACGTTTAAATACAACGGGAGTATTTTTGTCTAGCAAAAGTAATTACATTCCTGATTCCCAAGATGTGCTAATAGTTGATGTTACGCCTAACTACATACTTGTCAATAGTAATGTTTATTGGAGCAATATCATAAAAAATATTGATTTGCAGCTTGGAGTATATAATTTGCTTAATGCTGATTATAATTATGGCTTGGCTTATATTACAGGAATGAATTATTTGCCTAGTCAAGCTCGTTCTTTTCAGTTGAAAGCAGTATTCAGATTAGAATAAAGAATGAAAACTAAATAACTTAATAATCAAAGTTTTACATTCGTACTTCGTACCTCTTATTTCGTACTTCTTCCTTATTTTATTCTCTTTCTTAATTTTTCTATTTCTTCTTTCAACGAAATTTCTTCTGCGAGCGTTTGCGCAAGGTTTTCTAGTTCAAAAAGTGTTTTTTGAAGGAATTGATTATGTTTTTCCGACTTTTCGTGAGAAAATTCTTTTTGATTTTTATGTGAAATATTTTTATACAAATTCTCCCAAACCTGCATAATGGCTTGTGTGGGCGCACTCATACAAGCCTGTACGAACTTTTGCCAAATATAATCTTCTGCTTGCGTACTTGGGTGAAGCATATCAGTTTTATAAAAACGGTAATCTCTCAAATCATCATTCATTAGCTCAAAAGAAGGAAAATAATATACTTTTTCGTATTTTTCAGATAATATATGCGCTGCAACACGCAAAATACTTTTACTAACAGAATTAAGTACCAAAGTGTCTTTAATATGCCTTACTGGGCTTACTGTAAGAATTATTTGGATATTTTGTTCTGATAATTTTGGGTAAATCTCATCAAAATTAGCCACAATTTCATCAACAGAAAGCATTTTTTTGGTAAAGTTCTTTTGTGGAATTTTATGACAATTAGCCACAACTTCATTATGTTGGTTATTGAGATATACAAAAGCTGTCCCAAAGGTCAGAATAAGTGTTTTTGGTCTATTTTCTGATAAATCACTTCTAAAAAAATCTTGTGTTTTCTTTATTTGTTCTTTGATTTTTTGGTCTAGTATTTCCTTAGAATTGCCATACAAATCTGAATGAAAGTCATAATGATACCAATTATTTTCTTGATTTTTGATAAAATTATTATCAAAAATCTCCTCAAAATCATCTTTTAATGATAATTTGAGCAATTTATTGATAGAAATAGGATTAAAAATTATTCCGAAAGGATTAGAAATAACTTTAAATTTATAAAACGCAAGTTTTGCGCCTATCATATCCGCAAAACACGACCCAACGCTCAAAATAGGCATTTTGTGGCTGATTTGTGGAAAATCTGCGCTGATATTTTGATTAATATGTAATTCTGTACGAAAATCCATTTTTGCTTGTAAAAAATAACTTTCCAAAAGTTAGAAAACTTTTGGAAAGTTTGTTATAAATTGCTTGATTATCAATATTTTGT
This sequence comes from Raineyaceae bacterium, assembly GCA_043771315.1. GTDB lineage: Bacteria > Bacteroidota > Bacteroidia > Cytophagales > Thermonemataceae > JANYGM01. The sequence goes on along the minus strand of JAYVHJ010000134.1, from coordinate 10,044 downwards.
ATTTATTCGTAATTGATAATTTGTAATTTTCCCTAACTTAATCCTTTGAAATCCTGCTTGCACCGCTAGAATCAGAGTTTACGTTAGGGTTTCCTCTGTATCTGATGCTACTTGCACCAGTTGCATCTGCATTTAGAGAAGAAGAAACCGCTATTTTGGCACTACTTGCGCCAGAAGTTTTTATTTTTGTGCTTTCTGCCTCGCAGTCGTAGGCATATAGCTCTGATGCGCCTGAAAGTTCAGCAATCATTTTAGACATCTTTCCACCTGAAATGCTCACGTTAGACGCTCCAGACAATGAAATATCCATATTGTCTGCTTTCAGATTTATTTTGCTTTCAGATGCGCCACTCAACGACAATTTAAAAGTACCTTTTACTGAAAAACCTTCAATAGTTGATTTTGTTGCACCTGAAAAAGTAACGCCTTGCAACTCTGGCATTGTGATATACAGATAAACAGCACCGTTTTTGTTTCTTCTCCAAGTGTCGCCTTTGTATTTTATACGCAGTTCTCCATCTTTTACGTAGCTTTCTAGCTCGTCAAGGTTTTCTTTGTGACCTTTTGCTTTGATGCTAAATTGTGGAGCTTTTATAACGTCTATTACGAAAGCACTACCAATTTGCAGTTTGTCAAAATCTTTCAAATTGATGGTTATGTCGCTTGTTTGGGCGTTTGCACTTGCAAAAATGCAGGTAAATACAGTTATCAAGAAGATAAATGTAAAGAAATTTGATTTTTTCATTGGATTTTATTGAAAAGTGAAAAAAAGATGGAATTTTTTATTTAAAATAACAAACGCCTATTTTTGATAAAAAGTATAAAACATTGACGTTTAATATCAAGAGTTCCATTAGTAGAAAAAAGTTGTAGTCATTCTAAAAAAAACTCTAAAAATTAGAGATTTTTAGATAAATTGCGCTTAGAAACAAGTAAGAAATAAGAGGTACAAAGTACGAATTTAAAACTTTGAGTATTACCCAATAACTTTAATTTACCCCATTATATTTTAATTATTCCTCAAAATACATTTATTTTATCACAATATGAAAGCTTATATTCAAGCAAATCAAGAAAGATTTATAGCAGAACTTTTAGATTTGCTACGTATTCCATCTGTAAGCACAGATGAAAAGTTCGCACCTGACGTAAAACGTGCCGCAGAGTTTGTAAAAGACAAATTAGTAGCCGCAGGAGTTGATTTTGCTGAGGTATGCCCAACGTCTGGTCACCCTATTGTTTACGCAGAGAAGATAATAGACAAAAATCTTCCTACAGTTTTGATGTATGGGCATTATGATGTTCAGCCTGCTGACCCTTATGAGTTGTGGACTTCTCCACCGTTTGAGCCAGTCATCAAAAAAACAGCTCTACACCCAGACGGAGCTATATATGCTCGTGGTGCTTGTGATGATAAAGGGCAAATTTATATGCACATCAAAGCGTTGGAAGCAATGCTTCAGACAAATTCTTTGCCTTGTAACATTAAATTTATGATAGAAGGAGAAGAAGAATGTGGTTCTAGCAACTTAGAACCGTTTATTAAGGCTAATAAAGAGCGTTTGAAGGCTGATGTAATACTTATCTCTGATACAGGAATAATTGCTAATGATTGTCCTTCAATAGAGAGTGGCTTACGAGGTTTGGCTTACCTTGAAGTAGAAATAACTGGACCTAACAGAGATTTACATTCAGGTGTTTATGGCGGTGGCGTAGCAAATCCAATAAATACTTTGTGTGAAATGATTGCATCTCTCAAAGATGAAAACGGAATGATAACTATTCCACACTTTTATGACAAAGTACAAAATTTGAGCCAAGAAGAACGTGCAGAACTTGCCAAAGCTCCTTTTGTTTTGGAAGATTACAAGAAAGATTTAGACATTGCAGAAGTGTCAGGTGAAGTAGGATATACGACAAATGAGCGTGTTTCTATTCGTCCTACGCTTGATGTAAATGGTATTTGGGGTGGATACACAGGAAAGGGCGCAAAAACAGTTTTGCCTTCCAAAGCAGCAGCAAAAATTAGTATGCGCTTAGTGCCAGACCAAGAACCAGAAGAAATAGCAGAGCTTTTTCAGAAGCATTTTGAGAGTATAGCACCAAAATCTGTGAAAGTTGTGGTTACGCCTCATCACGGAGGTTATCCAGTCGTAACGCCTATAAATTCTGTTGGCTTTATGGCTGCAAGTGCTGCCTTTGAGGAAGTTTGGGGCAAAAAACCTATTCCTACACGTGGGGGTGGAAGCATTCCTATTGTGGCTTTATTTGAAAAAGAGTTGGGCTTAAAGTCTGTTTTGATGGGTTTTGGCTTAGATTCTGATGCTATTCATTCGCCAAATGAGCATTATGGCGTGTTCAACTTCCTTAAAGGAATAGAAACTATCCCCGCATTTTACAGACACTACGCAAAAATGATGTCTTAATTTGAAGTGTGAGGTGTGAGGTGTGAAGTATTTTTTGTCGTAAGTGTTTGTTGTATTTGACCTTATACTTCACACCTCAAAATTACCATTGTGCGGCAGTTTTCTGGAAAATATCATAAATAATTTTATCAAAAATCTCTTTTATTTTCTCTGTTTCTACCTGTGAAAGGCTTTTGCCTTGCTCAAAATCAGCGTATTGTGTAAAAGTTTGGTCAAAATCTTCTTCAGAATTTTGATTATTGGTAAAACGTACTTTTACGCTCATTGTAAGGCGGTTTTTGGCAGCAATATCTGTACTTGTGGGCGCAATAGGCGCAAGTTGATAGCTTATTATCTCACCTTCTACCAAATATTTTTCTTCATTATTGACTACTTCCAAACGAGAATTTTGTATGTAATACAAACGCAAGTTTTCAGTAAGATTTTGTGCCATATTTGGCGGACCTCCTCCACTATTAGTAAAGGCTGTTACTTTTATTTTGCCTGTCGCACTCACGCCTGAAAGCGTATAAATACCACAACTTGAAAGCAAAGTTGCTACAAAAAGTAGTAATAAAAAGGATTTATTTAGTTTTTTGTTTATTAAATTATTCATTGTAGCGGATATTAAAAACTCAAATTTAGACACTCAAATATTTCCGCACCGTCAGCTAAAGCAGACGGCAAAGAAAGAAAAGAGAACAGAAACGCTTTTCGTCCTGTTTTTTATTATATTTTGCCGTCTGCTTTAGCTGACGGTGCAAGGATAGTCAAGAGCCAAGCAACAGAAAATCACTCTACAAATGTTCTAAATCATATTTCTTAATTTTTCTATAAAGCGTTCTTTCAGAAATGCCCAAATGGCTGGCAGCTTGTTTTCGTCTAAAACCTGCTTGCTTTAACGCCTTGACAATCATATCTTTTTCTTGTTTTTCTAGCGACAAAGAAACCTCTTCTGTTTCGTGCAAAATATCTTCTGTATGATGTTCATCTTCTTGATTTTCAGCAGTATTAGTGGTGATATTAGTACCAATTTGGATAAAATTAGCATTATTGCTATTATCTTTTGAAATATTATCTTGTTTAAAATCAGCCTTAATAACATTTAAAGGCACTATTTCAGTAGAAGTTGATGTTGAAGTATTATTAAGAAACTCATCAGAAATAGTCGTAACTTCACTAAAAAGTTCTTGGTGTTGTTGCAAGATATTTTTATTGAATTTCCCGCCCAAATTATCATCAGCAAGCATCTGTAAAACCATTTTCTTGAGTTCGTGCATATCTTTTTTCATATCAAAAAGCACCTTATACAACAAATCTCTTTCAGAAAAATTTTCCTCTTCTTGTTGTCCTCTAAATAACATTGGAAGGTTATTTTTGTCAGTTTTAGGCAAATATTGCGCCAAAATAGCTGCAGAAATGATATTTTCTTCCGAAATAACAGAAATCTGGTCAGTGAGGTTTTTGAGTTGTCTGATATTGCCAGGAAAACGGTATCCAGCCAGCATTTTGCGTGCATCTTCTGTAAGTTCTACAGGTTTTGACTTGTATTTTTCAGCAAAATCAGTGGCAAATTTCCTAAAAAGCAAATAAATATCTGCTCCACCACGCTCACGCAAAGGCGGCACATAAATAGGAACAGTGCTTAATCTATAATATAAATCTTCTCTAAATTTATTTTTCTCTATTGCCTGCATCAAATTGACGTTTGTAGCAGCTACTACACGTACATCAGTTTTTTGTACTTTTGACGAGCCAACCTTAATGAATTCTCCATTTTCTAAGACACGAAGTAGCCTTGCTTGCGTTCCTAGTGGCATCTCTCCTATTTCATCTAAAAAAATAGTACCACCATTCGTAACCTCAAAAAAGCCTTTTCTTGCATCAATAGCACCTGTAAACGCACCTTTTTCGTGTCCAAAAAGTTCAGAATCAATAGTGCCTTCTGGAATTGCACCGCAATTTACAGCAATAAAATTATTATGTTTTCTTGCGCTAAGTTGATGTATAATTTTTGAAAAAGATTCTTTTCCTGTACCACTTTCACCCATAATCAGCACGTTCATATCCGTACTAGCCACGAGTGAGGCACGTTCAAGCGCATTATTAAGCATTGGAGAGTTGCCAATAATAGAAAAACGCTGTTTTAAACCCTGAATATCAATAGTTGCTTTCATTTATGTTTGTTTAAGTAGCCACAAATATACGACATTTTGTCAGGTTTTTATGCTTTTTTTGGTTTTGATAACTTTTTTAGTTTGAAAAATGATACTTTTACTTATATTTGTGAAAATGCAAATAATGACTTGAAAATTAGACTTAAAATATAAAAATATAAATGAAACTTACTTTTTGGGGTGCGGCAAAACAGGTTACAGGTAGTATGTACCTGCTAGAACTAGATAATGATTATAGAATTTTGATAGATTGCGGTTTTGATATGGATAAAAACCGCCACCAAGAAGATGAGAATAATTCTGGAAACAATGAAAATGTAAAAATTCCTTCTTATAGCGTATTTCCTTTTGAGCCTTCAATGGTAAATGTGGTGCTACTCACACACGCCCACATAGACCACTCAGGCAATTTGCCTAATCTTGTGAGAGAAGGTTTTGAAGGGCAAATAGTTTGCACAACACCCACACACGCTCTTTCTTCTTTGCTTTTGTATGATTCTGCTTCACTTAATCAGAAAAAAATTAAGCAATATGAAACCAATAGACGTAAGTCAAAGGAATTTAATAAAGGGCAAAATAATAAGAAAAACGAAAAAAATACAAGTTTTTCCAATCCTAAAGAATGGTATTTACCTGCTCATGTAGAACAAACAGAAAGACAATTTTTTAATATAGAATTTAATAGAAGATTTCAACTAACCAAAGGTGTTTGGGTTACTTTTATCCCTACAGGGCATTTGTTGGGGGCAGCCAATATTGTTTTGGAAGTAGAAGAAAATGGAGAAATCAAAAAAATAGGCTTTTCAGGTGATATTGGTAGGCATCATTATCCACTACTTAAAGACCCAGAAAAAACGCCAGAAGTGGATTATTTGCTTTGTGAAACTACGTATGGTAGTCGTAATCATACAGCAACAGGCAATCCAGAAGACGAAATTTGCGACATTATCCATAAAGCCTGCGTAGAAGTACCAGGAAGGCTTATTATTCCTTCTTTTAGTGTTGGGCGTACACAGTCGTTGCTTTTTACACTCAACAAACTTGCTATTGAGGGCAGGCTACCAGCTATAAAAGTGTTTGCAGATAGTCCGTTGGCATATAAAAGTACCGCTACTTACAATCATTATGTAAGTTTTTTGAATGAAGAAGCTAAAGCATTTTATGCAAAACATAAAAGTTTATTTGATTTTGAAAATTTGGTTTATGTGGAAGATATGCGTACTAGCAAGCAAATAACCAATCATTCAGAGCCTTGTATTATTATTTCGTCTAGCGGAATGGTGCAGGGAGGACGTGTGGAACATCACATAAAAAGCAATATCTCAAATCCTTATGCTACTATTTTGATGATTGGTTACGCATCAGAGGGAACTGTTGGGCATCAGCTCATTACAGGCAAAAAAATGCTTACGTTCAAAGATAAAGAGTATGCCGTTTTGGCAAATGTGCGCCGTACTGATATTTATAGCGGACACGCAGGACAAGATGATTTATTGAATTTTGTGAAGTACCAAAACCCTGAAAAAATCAAAAAAATATTCCTTATTCACGGAGAAGAAACTTCAATGCAGACGTTTAAGGCACTTTTAGAAGAAAATAACTACAAAAATATAGAAATCCCTGCAAAAGGTGTTACCTATGAATTGTAGTCAATTCAATTACGAATTATCAATTACGAATTACGTAATTTTTAGTTCTTCAAGGTTTTAAAAACCTTGAAGAACTTTTTTTAATCTAAGCTACATAACTTACACAAAAACATTTCCAAATAACCTAAAACCATTGCTGTTGTCCAAATCATCAGAAGTAGCAACATTACGAAGTGAAAGACGACAGTCGTAAGCAATCTCAGCCCAACAACCCCACGCATAACACAACGGTTATTTCCACGAGTTTTAATATAGTTTTCAATACTACTCACAACAGCATTACTATCTGTGATATAGTCGTCTAAAAGTACTGGATTTTGAAAATTTGCTGGTGTGTACTCATATATCAGTTCGTTCCATTTGTCTAAACACCATTCCAATAAATTGCCTGACATATCATAAATGCCTAATTCATTGGGTTTTAGCAAACCTACTGCGTGAGTGGTATTGTTGCTATTATCTGCATACCAACCTACTTCTTGCAGATTATCAGCACCTGCATATTGGAACGGACTTTGATGTATGCCACCTCGTGCCGCATATTCCCATTGGGCTTCCGTAGGTAGGTTTAGGCGTAAATGTACATTTGTATTTAAGTCTAAATGTTCATTTTTTACAGCTATTACATTTTGCAACAAATCTATCCAAGTCATACAATCTAACCAAGATACTTGTTCTATGGGGTTTTGAGGGCTTTGGAAACTGGCAGGTGCAGGGTTTAGGTTGTGTGGCAAACCTTGCGCAGTAGCTTGCGTTACTACAGCGTGCCATTGTGCTTGCGTGATAGGATATTTTCCTATCCAAAAATCATCTAAAATCACCTTATGAACAGGTTTTTCTTCATAATATCCATTGTCGCTACCCATCAGAAAACTCCCACCTTTTACGTGTAGCATCTCAATAGTAATATCAGTATTTGGGATAAAAATTAACTTCTCTTTATTCATATAAGTAATTTTTTTGAGGGAATACAAAGATTTTTATCAATATTTTATCAATTTGATATACTCTAACTACTCTACATAAATTATTTTACATAAAAAACCGTATCAATAAAATAGAGAATATCATTTTGTGTGAGTACGTTTTCGTCGTGTAAATCTTCCAAAATAATACCTAAATCTGGGTTGTAATAGTCATTGTTTTTGGTATTAAGAAAGCCATTGGCGTGCATAAATTCCTTTACTTTTGACAAATCTGTTTTCTGGTTTGCTTTTACAAAAGGCTGTTTTACTACTGCATAAAGCACTTTTTCATTTTCGTAAAATCCTACCAGTTCATAAGCGGTGTCAGTAAAAAAACAATTATTTAGCAGTAAATTAATAAAATAGTCTTCCCACGACAAGTAATAAATAGTGTCATTGAGTTTCCAAACTGTTTTTTCATCTTTTAGATAAACTTTCTGCTCTGCCCCTTCTGATAAATACAAGTTTATGTCAATTCCTTGTACCCAAAGCTGATGCTCATCAATAAAATGAATTAACTTTTTTGTTTCTTCACTTTTGAAGTGCTTATCTGTTTTAACCAAAGCACTTGTTTCTTGGCATCTTCTAAGGTAATGGGAGATTGTTTGGATAATAGCTCCGTGGCTAACTTGTTGCGTTCCTGAAAGGATATTTTGTAGTTCATAATGCATAAAAATTAACTAATAAAAATATTTCTATTTCTTTAAATCCAAAGGTACTCAACTTTCCGAAAGTTTCCAACTTTTTGGAAATTTTACTTACCCTAAACTTTATTCATATAAGTGATTTTTTTGAGGGAATTTAAAGTAAAAACACCATTAATTTGCATTACAATAAGTATTTTTAAAAAATAAGTAATTACGAGTGATTTAATGTTAATAAAACAAGAAAACGGTATCAATTATTACGTTTTTGGGACTTATTTTGAGTGTTTCCGCAAGTCTATGAATAAAACTCAAGTCTGTAACACACAAATAGAAGTGGGTATTGACAAAAACAACAAAATATGCTCTTACAAAGAAACAAAAATAGAAAATTTAAGGTACATAAATAGAAATAACTAATCATTTTTACTGCTAAAATAATTTTTAAACATAAATAAACAATGAAACAAAACAAATATTATTCGTTTTTACTACTAATCTTAGTGGTGATGTTGGGAGCTTGCAAGGGACAAAGCAAAGAATCTAACTTTGATACAAGTCTATTGCCTTTAAGCATAGATGAAGAGATTGGATATGCTAATTCAGAAGGAAAATTTCTTATAAATCCCCAGTTCAAAGAAGCATTCTTTTTTGCTAATAATGGTTTGGCAAAAGTCAGAAAAGAAGATAAATATGGCTTTATCAACAAAGAAGGCAAATTAGTTATTCCATATCAATATCATCAAGCAACTTCATTTTATGAGGGTTTGGCTTGTGTCGTTACAGATGCCTCCGCTCCATTTTATATCAATGAAAAAGGGGAGAAAGTCATAGAAATCAAAAGAGCAGAAAAAGCATCTTATTTTGCTGAAGGCTTTGCCCCTTTTTCAATTAAAAAAAAGGGTAGTAAAGACGAAATTTGGGGGTTTATCAATAAAAAAGGTGAGGAGAAAATAACGGCAAACTACAAAAACGTAAAACATTTTTCTCAAGGACTTGCTGCCTTTCGTGAAAAAGATAAATGGGGCTTTTTGGATGGTGAAGGCAAAATAATAGTAAATCCACAATTTGCTGAAGCATATCCTTTTCAAGAAGACTTGGCTACAGTCAAAAATGAAAAAGGAAGATGGGGTGCAATAGACAAATCAGGCGTTTTAAAGATAGATTATCAATTTGATGATATGACTAACTTTTCAGAAGGAATGGCAGCCGTTCTTTCTGGAAAAAAATGGGGTTATGTGAATAAAGATGGGAAGTTAGTTGTTAATCCACAATTTGAGCAGGGTATGACTTTTAAAAACGGTGTAGCTACTATCAAAAAAGATGGAAAAACAGGTGTAATAGACAAAACAGGCATTTTATTGGCAAATCCACAGTTCTCTGATGCTTATATCATAGGAAATTCTATTTTGGTTGATGCAGAAGGAAAAATAGGAATTACTGATTTGAAAGGAAAATATACTGCAAATCCGCAGTTTTCCAAACTAAATAGTTCTATTATAGATGTTTTGGCAATAGATGATGCTAGATTTCAGGATTTAGTATCTAATTTGTACATCAATACACAAGCAGAAGATGAAGAAGAGAAAATAGAATTTTAAAAGCTATTGTTGGAAAAACATTTGTACTTAATGCTGATTGCTCTACTTCTGCAGACCGTTATATGGCAACTCGTCCTATGCGTTCATCAAAGACATTTACGGAGAAGGGTGTGGTACATACTGCTTATATTCACGGTTATATGCAAGGTCAAACCCGTATTATAAGTATGGGTACTTACACAATAAATACAAAAAATAAAACTATCAAAGCTGTTTATACCAGTCGTTTAGAAACAACTAAAAATATTGTTAATGGTGCAGGTGAGGGTATTAATTCTGGTGAAGAAGCTACTACCAAGGAAATTGTTAATATAGAATACAAAGTAGGTTCTTGTAAAGGCATTTTTATGCTTAGATATGATAATGACAAAGGTGGTGCTGATAAAGGTGCTTATGATGCTTATGTGAACGAAGCAGACTTAACTAAAATTTCCCAAGCAACAGAAGAACAAATTACCCCTGATTATTCTAGTAATGATAACACAAGTGATTATAATTCAAAAAAGGTGGTGGTGGTAGAGGAAGAAAAAAAAGATGGAGAAGATGAAAATCCTATTAGAGAAGTGCCTTCTGGTTATGCACAAGCCGTTACGAAGTCTGGTT
>JAYVHJ010000133.1:0-5379 GCA_043771315.1 Raineyaceae bacterium | reverse complement strand
AGTCCTCAATACCCAACGACACTTATAAATGTAACTTAAATTTCCCAAAGTAAAAGAATATGGCAAATTTGTCATCAATACTTCTAACTCAACTGTATTTAACACTATTCTTACTAAACGGTAAGTAACCATTGTATTTTTAGGCAGAAGAATACCTAGCAATTTAGCACTCTTATGGGCATTTTCTCCTAGTTCTTCATTTATCCAAATCTCCTTTGCGCCACTTGCTAAAAAATTAGTAACAGTAGTAGAAAAGTCAACTCTTACACGTAAAACGTACTTTTTACTGTAAAAACTGTGTAAATAAGCAACCAAAGTTGAACCATAACCTCTATCATAAATGCTTATTACATTTGCTGGAAGATTAGAAATGCCACTTTTTATAGCACAAAATAAACACTTAATTTAATAGCAGCTTTTTATTTTTCTTTGCATTTATGAACCCTTAATTCACGAGTAGAGGCGTTATTAGGTAAATTCAAAACACTGGTATCTCCAGCCCATAAACGATATCCTTTAAACTTTATTTTACTGTTTTTGACATGTTTGTAGTAGCTTTTTGCACCCTCTTCAAACCAAGTTTTGAAGAAAATAGGTTTGATTTTATGACGAGCTTGACAAAACGCAGACTTTGTAATACGTACAACTAAGTCATTAAAAAATAAATTGATTTCTAATTGTAAACTTTTTTTAAAAGTGAAGAAATCAAAAAGATAATATTGGAAAAACACAATTTCCCTTTCCTACTAAAATCAGTTACCTTACTGTGGTAAATACTAGAATTTGCTATTGCTTCACCAGCAAATTTGCGTAAATCTTGTAATATTTTCTCTGAATTTGTCATATAATAATCTTTAAGTGAAAGCTAAATATAATCATTTTACCTTAACTTAACTTAATAAAAGTGGTGAGGACACAAACCAAGGAGGTTCATTTTATCAATGTTGTTGTCTAACTCATCACTACTCACTCAACACTCAAAAGATATTCTTTTTTTGAATTTTCTAAAAAATTGAAAATTTCTTTGCGTTGGGCTACAAGCGTGCTTATAAGTGTGTTTTTCTTATAAAAAATAGAGATAAATTGCCAATTTTCTTTTACATTTTCAAAGAAAGCAGTATAGAATAATGCAAAAAATCCACTCAAAACCATCAGCACAAAATAGCCTAACAACCACAAAAAATTATGTAACCAAAACGTCTGCACCGCCCACAAAACTACACAATAATAGCTAATAAATGTGAAAATTCCGCTTGCAAGCATAATAGGTGCAAAAAAAGTTTCATCATCTGTTATTTTGCGTGAAATCACGCTTGGTAGTTTGTAGGGCAAATAATTATTCAGAAAACCAAAGACAAAAAACGGAAAACATACCGTCATAAAAAGCATAGAAAATAAACTAGAAACTAATATGTTTTTATTTTTTTTAGACTGACTAAAAACCGCATCAGAAATTTTTAGTTTTTGAAGATTTCCAAGATAACTATCCAATTTTATTTTGAAATTATCCAAAACTTTTGGATTGGTTGCCTCAAAATATTTAGTAGCTTTTACAATGTGTTTGGTCAGTTCAAAATCTTTTATTTTTGCATCTAAAGAAATATTTTCATCTTCAAAAAGACGGTTTTTATAGATTTTTTCAATGTTTTGGATAAATTTATCTTCTGCCTCATCATCTGTAACAATCATTAATTCTAATAATTTTTCTCCAATTTTCTCTGTTAATTCTTTGACTGGATTAGATTTTTTAGAAGTATTTTCAGCATTATTAACATTATTTTCTGTTATTTCTGCGACTTCCGCAGTTTCAGGATTGTACTTTTCCTTGAAATCTTTTAGACTAATTGGCTCACCCACATTGATAAAAACTTCACTTCTAAAACGTGTAGCATCAGAATAATTAACGCCAATAGGCAAAATTTGCAAATTTAATTCAAAATCATTCTCAAATTCCGCACCTAGTGCAATACGTGCTGTACCCGTTTTTAGCTCTCTCAAACGTCTTTCTATAATGCTACTTCCCTCTGGAAAAATCAAAATAGTACGTTTTTTGCCTAAATATTCATAACAAGTAGAAAATGCTTTGTTGTTTTGCTCACGCATATTTACGCCTACATTTGCGTTAGCATCAGCTTTGCGGTAAATAGGCACCATATTAAGTTGTTTAAAAAGAATTTTCGTAATGCTATTAAAAACGCCCCCATTTGCCAAAAAATACACTTGTTGGTTGAGAAGATGTGCAATTAGCATTGGGTCCATAAAAGTATTTGGGTGATTAGCCACAATCAGAAGTGGCGCATCAGTACGCAAAAACTGCTTATTATGCACCAAAATCCGCCTAAAAAATACGTTTAAACCAATACTAAGGATAAATTTGAAAAAATTATAAATCATTTTGATGTGTGATATATGATAAGATTATTTGAGATTAGTTTTTTTGGTAAACTTGAATATAAAAAATAAGGGTAAAAGATAAATGTGGCGTGTTTACACACAAAGATAACTATTATTGCTAAAATACTAAATCTTAGCACTTAATAATTTCAAATACTTACTTTTATATTGAAAATCAAGATATAATAAACTCATAATCAATAATTTATACAATTTCATATATGTAAATTAATATATTAATAAAAAAAAGTTAAAATATTTTTGAAATATTTTAACTTTTATTAGGAAATATCAAAAAGTTGTATGATATTTGTTTTAGTTGAATGTAAGATATCTTAATACATTCAAAACAACCAAACTCTAAAAAACAGTACAATGAAAGCTATCAAATTCACATTCGTTATTGCTATCGTAGCCTCTTTGGGCGCATTGGCAGCCTTTACTACACGTAAAGCAGACACTAACACGACAGTTGCAGGTGCAACGAACACTACTCTTGAAACAAAAGATAAGCGTTTCAAAGAGTTTTTGGCGAAATTTCCTAAGCAGAAAATGCCTTTGGCAATCAACCCAGCTATGATGAAAACGTATCAAATGAGTAATAAAACGCTTTCTAACGATATTATTATTGCTGATACTTATTCAGACTTTTTGCCAACTTTAGCAGAAAAAAACTTTGGACGTATGCCAATGCAAGGACGTGGCGTGGCAGTTGCTAAAATCAAAGAAGGAAAAGATTTTGTTGCAGTTCTTTATGCGAACTCAACAACTTACGAATACAGCACAGAAGAAGCTCACGTAAGTATGATTATTGCTACTTTTGACAAAGAAGGCAAACTTATCAATGAAGAAAATGTAGCTAGTCTTGGTGGTGGATACAGTTATATGACAGCAACTATCAACAAAGATATGACTATCACCACAAAAAGTTATGAGTATACTTATGAAAAAAGTTTAGCTGATTTTGGAACAGAAAACAACAAAATGACTGGCTCAAAACTTACAAAAGAAAATAATTTTATACTTGCAAGTAATGGTACTTTTACAAGTGCTGATGATATGCGTGAGTTGAAAGATGAAAGCATCAAACCTTCTTCAAAAGAAACTGCTGCAGAATCTGGTAAATAGTTTTCATTCAACTACGAATTATCAATTACAAATTACGTTTTTTGATATTATCCAAAAAGTCCTACAAAAGAAAACTCTTTTGTAGGACTTTTTTTAGGTATAAGATACAGAATATAAAGTACGAAAGTTATATTATAAAATACTGATAATCAGTAAATTATAACTACAAATTACGACAAACAATTCCGTAATTTGTAATTGTTAATTCGTAATTGAACTACTGCGGATTTGTGGCAAAAACTGTAGCTTCCGTAATAAAACCTCTATCACGCATTTCTAACATAGCCAAAATAACGTGTGCAATCTCTTCAGAATCTAATTTTGTTGGATTTTCTGGTCGTGCTTCTCTTCCAGAATTAGGCAAAAAGTTGGTTTGTACTTCACTCGGATTTACAAGCATCACACGTATATTATTCTTGCGCAACTCTGCACGCCAACATTCTGTCATTCCTTTTAGTGCAAATTTGGTCGCCACGTAAGTAGTACCACTTGCAAAACCTGCATTTCCTGCCGTAGAAGAAATATTAACAATATTTCCGTAACTATTTTCAATGAAATGTTTAGCACTCTCACGCCCCACCATCATTGCGCCTGTGATATTTGTAGCCAGAAGTTCATTAAATTTCTCTGTAGAAACCTCCACAAGTGGCGCAAAATGCCCAAAAGCCGCATTATTTATCAACACGTTAAAGCCACCAAATTCTTTTATAACGGCTTGTACCATATTTTTTACATCATTTTCGTTGCTTACGTCAGCAACAACGCCAAAAGCTCCAATTTCTTTAGCTACTTGATGTAGTTTTTCTGCATTACGAGCGCATATAGCCACTTTTGCACCTTGTGAAATTAGCATTTTAGCGGTTTGCAGTCCTATTCCAGAACTTGCACCTGTAATCAGGACTTTTGCCTCTTTTAAATTCATTTGTTTTGTGGGTTTGGTTATTTTTTAGATTATTAATATTACAAACTACTTGTTTTATCTAATTTGAACATAATATCTGTTCTTAAAACATATTTTATTCCTTGCAATACTGCTGTTCCTGCGTGAGTTAAACTATGTAAAAACACCAATACCGTTCCTTGTTTTGGTGCAATAATGAGATTTTCAAAAGTTGTTTCTCCACCTTCAAAATCATCATTCAGATAAATCATAAAAGTGTAATAACTAGCTTCTGTTTCATTACGAATATAACTTTCATCTTGATGCTTTTTAAATTGCTGTCCTGTTTGGTACTTATAAAATCTAAAAAGCTCATTGAGTCCAGTAGCAACACTATTTCCAATTCTTTGAGGAGCAAAATTCTTTAATTTATTCCAAATTTCTTCCCCTAAAATAATATCTTTATAAATTACTCTATTGTTATTTCGCACATTTTCAACTATTTTTTGCCCTTTTTCAGTATTGATTGTGGCAGGCTCATAACCAATATTTTCACTTTTGATAATAAAAGCTTCACATTCTTGTTTGCTCCAAAAATCATCTATTGTAAATATACCATTTTGTAATATGTTTTGTTTCATATAATTATTGATGTTTTTATTGATAAAAGTATTTATGTCATACCTACCACCTCAACAACCTACTCTTCATTAAAATTCAAATCTTTTCCATACGTTTCTTTAAGTTGAGAAACAGAGAATAAAGCTACTGCAAAAACTACTCCACCAACAATCAAAGCACTATTTATTTGACCAAAGTTTTCCAGCAAAGATTTGTAAAACATTGTCATAAAAAACAACAAGTGTACCTAATTTTGTGCGTGGTTCGTTGTTTTTTATGACAATGTTTTACAAATCTTTGCTGGAAAACTTTGGTCAAATAAATAGTGCTTTGATTGTTGGTGGAGTAGTTTTTGC
>JAYVHJ010000132.1:0-3240 GCA_043771315.1 Raineyaceae bacterium | reverse complement strand
GAAAAAAACAGAAAATGCCGTTGTGATGATAAAATTAGCTTTTATAAGTATGATTTTAAATCACTTTTAAAAAGAAATAGTTTCTAAACATACTCTAAGTGGTATGGTTTTTCTGAAAAAAGGGCAAAAATTACGTTGTAGCATTGAAAATACAGGAACACATTACTGTAATTCTTATGATAATGAATTGTTTATCAATAGAATAGACTAGTTATTCTTTTTGACTTTCTCCCAAAAGTTGGTATTCTGTTACTTGTACGTAGTTATAAGTTTTATCTCCCTGACGAACAGAACGGTATTTTCCAGTGATAGCAATAAGAGAACCTTTATTGGCAAATTTATTGACTGCTTCTGCTAAATTACCTTTGAAAACTAAGTTATGCCAGTCAGTGGTCTGTTTTTTCTCTCCGCCTTCTGTGTAATATTCGTTGGTGGCAAGTGATACTTTGGCGGTTTTCGCTCCTTCTTTTTCTGAAAAAACAATCTCTTTGCCAAGGTAGCCGACTAGGTTAATGATATTCATAGTTATATTTTTATAGTTTTTTGATTGTAAACTAACTCTCCAAAAGTTTTTAGCTTTTGGAGAGTTAAATTTTTACTTAAAATTGCTATTCCATTGGGTAGCCACCCTCAAAAATAGCCTCAACGCTATATTTAAGCGTTTTTAGCTCCTCCAATACTTCTTCTGGTAGCTCTTCCAACAAAGTAGAATCTAGAGTATATTTAGTTCCATATTTGCCAGAACCTTCTTTTAATATTTCAAAGTCATACTTAGTTGGGTCTTCAAAATTTTTCTTTTTCATTTTGGCTTGCATTCCCTTAATTGTGCCAATTTGAGTTATTTCAAGCACTTGAAAGCGTTTTTTGAAGTGGTTATACACCAAAAATGCCCAAAAATACTTTTGCTCTTCAATGCCCGTAATGCTTTTTTTGTCATCACTTTTTTTGGCTTTTAGCGCAATCATTTCTTCTAGTTTGAACCTAGCATTTTTTGGAATTTCACCGTTGGCATCTCTTATGATGCGTTTGCGTACTGGTTTGCTTTGGTCTGGTTTGTCTCCTTCAGCGAAAAAGAGATAACCTTCGTAAAGGTCGCTCAGAATACGGAATTTGTTGTCGCCAGTTTCCAATTTCATAAATTGGTCACTTTGTGATGGCACTTCGTAATTTGCAGGTAAGAAACTCATTTGTTTGTCTTTTAAAGATTAAAAATTTGAAAATTGAATTTTAAAAATTGCTATAACAACCATTTATTATAACTATGCAAAGTACGTAAATTATTTACATAATTCCTAATTTTTTGGTTAAATATTTTGTAATTTAATTAAATTTTTTTATATTTGTATGAAGTAAAAACTACTTTAATAATTTACATCAAACTATTAAAATAATATGAATAAAAACATTTTTGAAATCCGTAAAGATTACCTTGAAATCATAAGAGAGATTGAGGATTTAGAGGGTGAAGTAAGCCCAGAAACCCTTTTAAAACTACAAATAAACGAGAGTGAGAGGGCAGAGAAAGCAGAAGCCTACGTATTTGTCATACGCAAAAAAGAGGCAAAAATAGAGATGTGCAAACGACACATAGAACACTGTAAAAAAGTGATGCAGGCGGAAGAGAAAGGCATTAACTACCTCAAAACAGTCCTCAAAAGTGCCGTACATACGTTTGGAAAGATTACAGCAGGGCTTTTTACAATTTCTACCCGTTATAGCAAAAGCATTGAAGTAGTCAATGTGGAGCTTTTAGATGCGAAATTTGTAACGCAAAAAACAGAAACTTTTGCAGATAGAAAAGCTATAAAAGAAGCCTTTGAGGCAGGAGAACGTGTTTTTGGTGCAGAAATAGTGGAAAATTTCAGTTTGCAAATCAAATAAACGTAATGGTCACAAAAATTAAATCTAAACTTTCAACTTCAAAAGCGCAAATGAAAAACTTTGCGCTCCTTTTGGAATTAGAGAAGTATCTAAAAGAAATGTACGCAGAAAAAAGTCCTGTAGTCAAGGAATTGCAGTTCCACCCACGCCGTAAGTGGCGTTTTGATTATGCTTTGCCAGAAACGCTGGTAAAAATTGCCATTGAAATAGAAGGAGGCATATTTTCAGGTGGAAGGCACACACGAGGCGCAGGCTATCAAAAAGATATGCACAAATACAATACTGCTACCAAAATGGGTTGGAAAGTGTATAGATTTTCTTACAACGACCTCCAAAAGCAAACATACAAGGATTTTTTCTAAACAGTAAACTAAACTATAATTTAGTAATATTAAATTATAGTTTAGCATTATACTAAATTATAATTTAACCCTCAAATAAAAATGGAATTAGAAGTTCAAAAACCAGAAAAACCAGAAATCAGCAACGGAGTAACATCAATGCTTGCTAATACACACACTTTTAAGCTACTTTCAGGCGTGGAGTGTGAAGTAAGAGAGTTTACAGGAGAACATAGTGAGCTTTTCACCAAAGAAAATGTAATGAAAGGCACTTTCATTGAAAAAATGCTACTTGCTGTCATTGTACGTGTGGGAAGTGAGCAAAATATTACGACTCACTTTGTCAAATCAATGTTATCAGGCGACCGCACCAAGGCACTCTTTGAGGCAAGGCAATTCACGCAAGGATTTCCAGAAACTTACGAAGTAAGCGTGGAGTTTGGCAAAAGAAAACAATCATTCTCTTTTAATATGAATGAATTTGAAGAAAAACCCTATAAATTTCAACGCAAAGAGTATGATGAGGTGTTGGAAATGCAAAAAATAAATGTTGAACTTCCAAAATCAAAGAAAAAAGTATATTTCTATCTTCTTGATGGACATATGGAGCAGAATGTAAGGAAAATAAATACAGACAAAGCTACCTATCTTACGGAAGTGGGCATTAGAAAACCTTGTTTTCTTGATGAAAAAGGCAACGAAACGCTTTTAAATATGAAACCATTGTCTTTAATGGATGTTAATTATCTTAATGCGGAGATGCTTTTTCAAGAGGGAACAGTTGATACTACTGCCAGAGTTGTCAATCAAAACGACCCAACAGAGGAGCGACAAATAAATTTAATTGCAATGAAAGATTTTTTTTTCCCTTCCCACCGCTAATAGAAATACGTTTTACTTTGGGTTATGGAGATGGGCATATTTCGTGGCAAGAGCTTTTAATTTTGCCAGTAAGGCATATAATACGGCTTATAGAACTTCATAACGAGCAAAAAGAACGGGAGCAGGCAGAAACAAA
>JAYVHJ010000131.1:0-2246 GCA_043771315.1 Raineyaceae bacterium | reverse complement strand
CTCCTATTGTGAGCGGTACGTGAGAAGCACGCTCCACACGCATTTTCCAATCTCCCTTTTTGATAGTGATAAAGCCATTTTCATAGATAGCTGCTATTCCGCCTGCTTTACAATGCTTTTTAATAGTAGCATTTTCTTCATCTAAACTAAAATAAGCCACTTTACAATCAAGTTCTTTCGCTATTTTGACACAATTTACATCTTCTGCATTTAAGATAGCCCAACCATCTTTTTTAACAGATTTCACCACAACGCCTTTCACACGTGCCAAATCTTCCAAAGTTTCTATGTCACTAATGCCCAAATGGTCACCTTGCAAATTAGTAATAATACCAATATCACATCTACTAAAGCCCAAACCTGCCCTCAAAATGCCTCCTCTGGCACATTCTAACACTGCAAATTCAACAGTAGGGTCTTTCAATACAAACTCTGTACTATAAGGTCCTGTTGTGTCACCTTTTTCTAGAAGATGATTTTGTACATAAATACCATCAGAAGTTGTAAAACCAACTCTATAACCCATATTTTTGACAATATGCGCTATCAGTCTTGTGGTAGTTGTCTTTCCATTTGTGCCAGTAACGGCTATAATGGGTATTCTTGATGGTTTTCCTAGCGGAAAAAGCATATCAATAACAGGTGCAGCCACATTGCGGGGCAAGCCTTCTGCTGGAGCAAGGTGCATTCTGAAACCTGGAGCTGCATTTACTTCCAAAACTACGCCACCACTTTCTTTTAGTGGTTCTGTGAGATTAGGAGCCATAATATCAATACCACAAACATCAAGCCCAATCACACGTGCAATACGTTCAGAAAGAAACACATTTTCTGGGTGCATCATATCCGTAACATCAATAGAAGTGCCTCCAGTGCTTAGATTTGCCGTTGATTTGAGATAAACAATTTCATTTTTCTTGGGAATACTAGCAAGTGTGTAGTTCATCTTTTCTAGCAAATCAAGCGTATCTCTATCTACTGTAATCTCTGTGAGAACATTTTCATGACCGTAGCCACGTCTTGGGTCTTCATTTTCTTTGTCTATGAGTTGCTGAACGGTACTTTTACCATTTCCTTTTACGTGAGCAGGCACACGTTGAGCGGCTGCAATGACCTTATTATCAATGACAAGCACCCTAAAATCATGTCCAGTAATGAATTTTTCTACAATTACTCTACGAGAGTAAGTCTTTGCGTGAGCAAGCCCTGCAACGGCATTTTCCCACGTTTTCACGTTGATAGATGCACCTTTTCCGTGGTTTCCGTCAAGGGGTTTGATAACAATTGGATAGCCAATTTTATTGATAATAGTAGCTAAATCCTCTTCATCAACAGCAATACCACCACCTGCGACAGGAATAGAATTATTAGCCAAATGTCGTTTGGTTTCTTCTTTATTTCCTGCAATATCAACAGCAATATTACTTGTTTTGCAGGTAATTGTGGCTTGAAAACGCATCTGGTTGATGCCGTAGCCTAATTGTATAAGAGAATTTGAGCCAAGTCTTATCCAAGGAATATCACGAGCAACGGCTTCTTCCACAATAGAGCCAGTACTAGGTCCTAAACGCACTTCTTCCCTAATTTCACGCATTTTTTGAATGTCCGCATCAAGGTCATATTTTTCTCCTTTTGCAAGTGCGAGCGCAATATTTACAGCAGATTCTGCAGCAAAAAGCCCTACTTTTTCTTCTACATAAGAAAAAACAACATTATAAATTCCTGGTGTTTTTGTTTCACGAGTGCGTCCAAAGCCTGTTTCCATACCTGCAAGGCTTTGCGTTTCTAGTGCAATATGCTCAATAACGTGTCCTAGCCAGGTGCCGTTGGTAACTCTCATAAAAAAACCGCCTGCAACACCTTCAGAGCATCTGTGTTCGTACATTGAAGGGAAAAGCTTTTCTAATCTTTTGTCAAAACCTTTAATTTTGTTGGTGGGTTTTTGTTCGTATTCGCCTAAATCTAAGCGCATTTGAATGAGTTTTTTACGGTTTACGCTCCAGATATTGGGTCCTCGTAGTGCTTGTACGCTTAGTATTTTCATAATGAGAAATAAGTTTAGAAAATTTTCAGATAGAAGATTTTAAAATTAATTTGATAAATATTTAGCAAACTACCATTAAATATCTTAAAAACAAATTTCTTAGGATTTTATTTGTTGATTTGTTTTTAGTTTGTTTTTACTAAAATCAAAATACTATAAACCAGCTTTGATGATGTTCACTACATCAAACAATGTATTTAAG